>DASTID010000001.1:0-5200 GCA_035717905.1 Sphingomicrobium sp.
GGCGTCGTCCGCGCGCCTTCCGCATTCTCGATGACCTTGGGCTTGCCGCCTTCCATCACGGCGACGCAGCTGTTGGTCGTGCCCAAGTCGATACCGATGACCTTGGCCATGTTTCTCTATCCCTCTTCCACAAGCCCCACGGCCCCTCGAGAGGCGCCGAAATGTTGAATTCATTCGGGATATAGGTGGCGAGTTTGGGACGACAAGGCGCGCGGCACCGAACTGTTAACGTCCTTCGAGACGCCGGCTCGACAGGCTCACCGGCTCCTCAGGATGAGCGGTGATTCCTGATCCGCTCATGCTGAGGAGGCACTGAGCGAAGTCGAAGTGCCATCTCGAAGCAGCCTCAAGGCATCGCCATGCCGCCGTTGACGTGCAGCGTCTGGCCGGTGACGTAGCCGGCCTCGCGGCTGGCGAGATAGACGCAGGCCGCGCCGATATCCTCGCCCGAGCCCATCGCGCCAACGGGAATGCGCGACAGGATGGACTCGCGCTGCTGCTCGCTCAGCGCATCGGTCATCGCCGAGGTCATGAAGCCGGGCGCGATCGCATTGACCGTGATGCCGCGGCTGGCAAGCTCCTGGGCGACCGCCTTGGTCATACCGATCAGCGCCGCCTTCGACGCGACATAGTTCGCCTGGCCCGGATTGCCGGTGACGCCGACCACCGAGGTGATCGAAATGATGCGCCCGAAGCGCGCCTTCATCATCGGCCTGGCCGCCGCGCGCATCAGCCGGAACGCGGCCTCGAGGTTGATCCGAATGACCTCCTCGAACTCCTCGTCCTTCATCCGCATGAGGAGATTGTCGCGGGTGACGCCGGCATTGTTGATCAGGATGTCGAGCTTGCCGCCCAGCGCCTCGACCGCTTGCGGCACGAGCCGGTCGACCGCCGCGCCGTCGGCGAGGTTGCACGGCAATGCAACATGACCGCCGCCGAGCGACGAGCGGAAGCCTTCGAGCTTGTCGAAATTGCTCCCCGACACCGCCAGCCGCGCCCCCTGCCCCGCCAGCGCCTTCGCGATCGCCGAGCCGAGCCCACCGGACGCCCCCGTGACCAGGCCGGTCATTCCGCTCAATTCAAACATCCTGCGGTCCTTTAGTTTGGTTCACGCGGAGACGCGGAGACGCGGAGGGGACATGGTCATTGACCACGCGCTTCAGCCCCAATGCATTCCTCCGCGTCTCCGCGTCTCCGCGTGATCTCTAGATTACCTTCGCCAGCGTTTCGACGTCCTCGATCGTGACCACGCTCGTCACCTGCGCGTCCGGGGCGATGCGCTTGACCATGGCGCCGAGCACCTTGCCGCCGATCTCGACGAACTCGTCGACGCCGGCCTCAGTCATATTGGCGACGCTCTCGCGCCACCGGACCATGCCGGTGACCTGCTCGATGAGCTGATTGCGGATCGTGTCGGGATCGGTTTCGGGCTGTGCCGTGACGTTGGCGAAGACCGGCACCGCGGGCGGCTCGACGACGACATAGCTCAGCGCATCGCGCATCGCCTCGGCCGCGGGCTGCATCAGCGGACAATGGAAGGGCGCGGAGACCGGCAGCGGCACGGCGCGCTTGGCGCCCATGTCCTTGGCCATTGCGATCGCCCGGTCGATCGCCGCCTTCGCGCCGGAAATCACCACCTGCGACGGATCGTTGTCGTTGGCGACGGTGCAGATCTCGCCCTGCGCCGCGGCATCGGCGATCTTTTGCGCCACCGCGAGGTCGGCGCCGAGCAGCGCCGCCATCGCGCCCTCGCCCACCGGCACGGCCCGCTGCATCGCCTGTCCGCGCAGCTTGAGCAGCTTCGCGGTGGTCGCGAGGTCGAACGACCCCGCGGCGCACAGCGCCGAATATTCGCCGAGGCTGTGCCCCGCGACGAAGCGCGCGACATCGGGCAGCTCGACGCCCAGCGTCCGCAATACCGCGATCGAATGGGCCATGATCGCCGCTTGCGCATTCTCGGTCAGCTTGAGATCGTCGTCGGGGCCCTCGCGCATCAGCCGGAACAGGTTCTGGCCGAGCGCCTGGTCGACCTCGTCGAACACGTCGCGCGCGGCCCGGCTCGCCTCGGCCAGCGCCGCGCCCATGCCGACCGCCTGGCTGCCTTGCCCGGGGAAAATGAATGCGCGCATCGGCTTTCCTGTTCAGTTATGAACCGCGGCGGCGACTAGGCCGGGGCGGCCCGATTGCCAAGGTTGGAGGGGGATCGGGAATGACCGCGATCACAATCGATATGGCCGCCGAGCCGCCGCCGGCACGCCAGCTCGGCTTCTGGATGGCCGCCGCCCTGGTGGTCGGCAACATCATCGGCGCCGGGGTGTTCCTACTCCCCGCCAGCCTCGCGCCATTCGGCGCCAACGCCGCCTGGGGCTGGCTACTGACCATCAGCGGCTGCCTGTGCCTTGCCATCGTCCTTGGCCTGCTCGCCGCGCGCATCGAGGGCGGCCCGTACGAATATGTCCGCTCGACCATGGGAGAGCTGCCCGCCTTCCTCGTCATGTGGAGCTATTGGGTGTCGATCTGGGGCGGGTCGGCCGCGCTTTCGATCGCTTTCACCTCTTATCTCAGCAGCCTCGTTCCCGGGATCGGCAGCGGATTTGCAGCACCGGCCGTCGCGGTCGGCGCGCTGTGGGCGGCGACGCTGGTCAACATGCGCGGCGCGCGGACCGCGGGCTCGCTGCAGCTGATCACCACCACGCTCAAGCTACTGCCGCTGATCGCCGCGATCGTCGTCGCCGCGGTCCTGCTCGGCGGCGGCCAGGCGTCGGCGGCGCTGGTGCCGGTCCCGGTCAGCACCGGCGGCATCGCCTCGGTGGCGGCGATGGCGACCTTCGCCATGCTCGGCTTCGAGTGCGCGACTTTGCCCGCCGGCAAGGTCCGCAACCCGTCGCGCAACGTGCCCCTGGCGACGGTGTTCGGCACTTTGTTCGCCGGCGTCGTGACGCTCGCCGCCTGCCTGGCGGTGCTGTTTCTGCTGCCCGGCAATATCGCGGCGACCAGCGCCGCGCCGTTCGCCGACGCCATCGCGCCGGTGCTCGGCCCGGTCGCGGGAAGCGTGGTCGCCGTCTTCGCCATCGTCAGCGTGCTCGGCTGCCTCAATGGCTGGGTGCTGTGCTCGGGCGAAGTCCCGCTGGCGATGGCCCGCGCCGGCGTTTTCCCGGCCTGGCTCGGCCGCACCACCGGCATCGGCACCCCGGTCCGCGCGCAAATCCTGTCGAGCGCGGTGACCAGCCTGCTCGTCGTCAGCAACTACAGCGGCTCGCTGGCCGCGGTGTTCACCTTCGTCATCCTCGTCTCGACCGTTTCGAGCCTGTTCCTCTACGCCGCCGCCGCGGTGGCCGCGCTCAAACTGCGCATCGGCAGCATTTTCGCGCTGCTCGGAATCGCCTTTGCCGGCTTCGCCTTCTGGGGCGCGGGGCGCGAGGCGAGCCTGTGGGGAGTCGCGCTGCTCGCCGCCGGCCTGCCGGTCTATTGGCTGATGCGCCTCAGCTCGCCCGGCTCCAGCCCGGCTCCGGCGGCCGCTCCTGCCGCGCCTCCGGGATCGTCCGCCTGAGCTTGCGCGCGAAGCTGCGCAGGCACACCTCACTCGTGCCCAGCGGCCCCGGCACATAGCTCGCCGACTGCATGCCTAGCTCGACCCGCGTGATCAGCTCGGTGTCCTCGGCGTTGACCCGCCGGTTGATCCGCCAATTGAGGTAGCGCGCCGCCTTCATCTCGCGGCGCTGATCGGGCAGCGCATAACCGATCTCGCGGATCACGGTCTCCGTCGCGCTCACCGGCAGGAACTGCATGAAATCCACCTGGTCGGGATAGATGTCGAACGCGACGTTGGGGAACAGCTTGTAATAGAGCCATTTGCGCTGGTGGCTGGGCGGGAGGTGGCCGGCCGCCGGAAGCAGGCGCTGGTACGCGCGCTCGGACGGGTTCGCCGATAGCTTCTCGACGAGGTCGCCTTCCATCCGGTCGACATGGTCCCGCGCCTCGATCCGGTAATTGCGGCCGAACAGCCGCGTCAGGCCCGGGTGGCCGACCGGGATGTGCAAATGGTCGGAATAATTGTCGGCGATGGTCTTCCAGTTGAGCGGCCGCGGCCGAAGCGTCACCCGGCCGATCACGCGCAGCTCCTCGAACCGGTAGGGCGCGACCTCGTCTTCATAGGGCGCCATCATGTCGGCGACCGACGGACCGCCCGGCTCGAGCGTGACAAACAGGAACCCGCGCCAGTTCTCCAGCGCGACCGGAAACAACCCATGGTCTTCGGTGCGAAGCCCCGGATACTCGCTCCGGTGCGGAACGCCGACGAGCCGCCCGTCGCGCCCATAGCTCCACGCGTGATAGGGGCAGGTCAGCACCTTGGCGCAGCCGCCGGTGCCGTCGACCAGCCGCGAGCCGCGGTGGCGGCAGACGTTCGAAAAGGCGCGGACCGCGCCGTCGTCGCCACGGATGATGATCACGCTTTCGCCGAGATAGTCGAGGCTGCGCCACTCGCCCGGCTCGGCGATCTCGCTCTCGTGGCAGACGACCTGCGGCGCCGCGCGCAGGAACGCGCGCTGCTCGGCCTCGAAGAACTCGGGATCGTGATAGAGCCAGCCGGGCAGACTCATGCCGTCGAGCGGGTCGGCGCGCGCGTCGACCGATTTCAGCTGCGTCGCCATCGCCTTGCACTTGCCATTTCAGCGACTTTCCGGCAATGGCGCCGGTGATGGGGTGCGGGCCGGTCTCGCGCCCCAGTTGCATTTGAACGACAGCCGGAGGGGCGCGCCAGTGGGGCGCGTCAGCGATCGGCCAACACAGGTGAACCCGAGACATGCCGCTCTACGAGCATGTTTTCCTCGCGCGTCAGGACCTCGCCCAGGCCCAGGTCGATGCGCTCGCGGAAAACGCCACCAAGATCATCGCCGACAATCAAGGCAAGGTCGCCAAGACCGAAACCTGGGGCCTGCGCTCCCTCGCCTATCGGATCGCCAAGAACCGCAAGGCGCATTACGTGATGCTCGACCTCGACGCGCCGCCCGCTGCGATCGCCGAGCTGGAGCGCCAGTCGAACATCAACGAAGACGTGATCCGCTTCCTCACCATTCGCGTCGACGAGCACGAAAAAGGCCCGTCGGCGATGATGCGCCGCGGCGACAAGGAGCGCGAGCGGCGCTCCGACCGCGGCGACCGCGACGACCGCCCGAGCTTCCGTGCCCCGCGTGAAGAG
>DASTID010000002.1:0-3905 GCA_035717905.1 Sphingomicrobium sp.
GTTGACCAGCTTGCCGAACAGCAATTCCTCGGCCAGCGGCTGCTTGATCTTCTCCTGCACCAGCCGGCCCATCGGGCGCGCGCCGTAGAGCTTGTCGTAGCCGCGCTCGGTCAGCCATTTGCGCGCTTCCTCGTCGAGCTCGATGTGCACCGAGCGGTCGGCCAGCTGAAGCTCGAGCTGGAGGATGAACTTGTCGACGACCCGCGCGACCACCGCCGGCGGCAAATAGCTGAACGGCACGATCGCATCGAGGCGGTTGCGGAACTCGGGCGTGAACATCTTCTTGACCGCGTCCTCCTGGGCGTCCTCGCGGCTCGCCGCGCCGAAGCCGATGCTCTCGCGCGCCATGTCCATCGCGCCGGCGTTGGTGGTCATGATCAGGATGGTGTTGCGGAAGTCGACGGTCTTGCCGTGGTGGTCGGTGAGCTTGCCGTTGTCCATCACCTGAAGGAGGATGTTGAACAGGTCCGGGTGAGCCTTCTCGATCTCGTCGAGCAGCAGCACGCAATGGGGGTGCTGGTCGACGGCGTCGGTGAGCAGCCCGCCCTGGTCGTAGCCGACATAGCCCGGAGGCGCGCCGATCAGCCGGCTGACCGAGTGGCGCTCCATATATTCCGACATGTCGAAGCGCTGCAGCGGCACGCCGAGCACCGAGGCGAGCTGGCGTGCGACCTCGGTCTTGCCGACGCCGGTCGGCCCCGAGAACAGATAATTGCCGATCGGCTTGTCGGGATCGCGCAGCCCGGCGCGGCTCAGCTTGATCGCCGAGGCGAGCTTTTCGATTGCGAGGTCCTGGCCGAACACGACGCGCTTCAAGTCCGCCTCGAGGTGCTCGAGCACGCGCTTGTCGTCGGCGGAGACCGATTTGGGCGGGATCCGCGCCATCGTCGCGACCACCGCCTCGATCTCCTTGGTCGTGATCACCTTCTTGCGGCGCGACGGCGGCACCAGCATCTGCATCGCGCCGACCTCGTCGATCACGTCGATCGCCTTGTCGGGCAGCTTGCGGTCGTGGATGTAGCGCGCGCTCAGCTCGACCGCGCTTTTGACCGCGTCGGGGGTGTAGCGGACATTGTGGTGCTGCTCGAACGACGAGCGCAGCCCGGCGATGATCTTGATCGTGTCCTCGACCGTCGGCTCGTTGACGTCGATCTTCTGGAACCGGCGCAGCAGCGCGCGGTCCTTCTCGAAATGGTTGCGGAACTCCTTGTAGGTGGTCGAGCCGATGCAGCGGATCGCGCCCGACGAGAGCGCCGGCTTGAGCAGGTTCGAGGCGTCCATCGCGCCGCCCGAGGTCGCGCCGGCGCCGATCACGGTGTGGATTTCGTCGATGAACAGGATCGCACTGGGAAGCTTCTCGAGCTCGCCGACGACGGACTTGAGCCGCTCCTCGAAATCGCCGCGGTAGCGCGTGCCGGCGAGCAAAGCGCCCATGTCGAGCGCGTAGATGACCGCGCCCTTGAGCACGTCGGGGACGTCGCCCTCGACGATCTTGCGCGCGAGGCCTTCGGCGATCGCGGTTTTGCCGACCCCGGGGTCGCCGACGTAGAGCGGGTTGTTCTTCGACCGGCGGCACAGGATCTGCACGGTGCGGTCGACCTCGGGCATGCGCCCGATCAGCGGGTCGACCTTGCCGGCCTTGGCTTTTTCGTTGAGGTCGACGGTGAACTGCTTGAGCGCAGATTCCTTCTTGCCGCCCTCCTTTTCGGTCTTCTCTTCGGCGCCTTCGGGCGCGCGCGGCTCGGCCGAGGTCTCGCCCTTGCCGACGCCGTGGCTGATGTAGGTCACGGCGTCGAGCCGGCTCATGTCCTGCTGCTGGAGGAAATAGACCGCGTAGCTTTCGCGCTCGGAGAACAGCGCGACCAGCACGTTGGCGCCGGTGACCTCGTCGCGGCCCGACGACTGAACGTGGAGGATCGCGCGCTGCACGACCCGCTGGAAGCCGCTGGTCGGGGTCGGGTCGGTCGCGCTGTCGGCGACGAGCGCACCAAGCTCGTTGTCGAGATATTGCTTGACGCTGGCGCGCAGCTCGTCGCGGCTGACTCCGCAGGCGGTCATCACCTTCGACGCATGCTCGTCGTCGATCAGCGCGATCAGCAGATGCTCGAGAGTCGCATATTCGTGCCGGCGGCGGCTGGCCTCGCCAAGCGCGTTGTGGAGGGTCTGTTCGAGCTCGCGAGCGAAACTGGGCATTTTGGTCGGCTACTCCTGGCCCGCCCAGATTGAGCGGACATGGTTAACAATGTCATACGCTACGCCCGGCCAATCAAGAGCAGAGGCGCGGCTTTTCCCCAGATTATCGCCGGAGCCTTTTCAAGGGCCTGAACGGGCTATGGCGGCGATAACGCCAATTCCGCTCATGCTGAGGAAGGACTGAGTAAGCGGAGCGCATCGAAGTCTCGTCTCGAAGCACGCCCTTCGCCACTTCGACTTCGCTCGGCGGCTCCTCAGGATGAGCGGTTTGGCTTGAACAGCTCTTCGGCGGCGGAGCGGTGCTTGCTTGCCGCCGTCATATGCGCTTCGACGCGGGCGATCTCGGCCTGGAGCGCTGCGACCCGTTCCTGAAGCTCCTCGATCGACAAGGGGTCGAGGTCCTGCCGCGCGAGCGCGACCAGCGGGTCGTCGGGCTTGCTCGGGAAGAGGTCTTCGAGGTCCATTCCGGGAATTGTTGACCCGTGCGAGCGCGGCGTCAATAACGCCGGCGCCGTGGCGAGCATCCCGTCCTCGATGATGGCCGTCGTCGCGCCGCAACCCGACGGCGCCGAGGAGCTGGCGCTGGTCGAGCGGCCGGTGCCGCGGCCCGGCCCCGGTGAAGTGCTGGTCAAGGTCGCTGCCGCCGGCGTCAACCGGCCCGACATCCTGCAGCGCCGCGGCCTTTATCCGCCGCCGCCCGGCGCTCCCGATATTCTCGGCCTGGAAATCGCCGGCGAGGTCGTGGAGGCCGGGCCCGACGCCGAAGACGCGGTCGGTCAGCCGGTCTGCGCGCTGGTCGCGGGCGGCGGCTATGCCGAATATTGCGTCGCGCCGCTCGGCACTTGCCTGCCGGTGCCCGACGCCATTTCGCTGGTCGAGGCCGCAGCGATGCCCGAGACCCTGTTCACGGTCTGGGTCAATCTGTTCGAGCGGGGCTTCGCCGCCGACGGCGACTGGGTGCTGGTCCACGGCGGCACCAGCGGCATCGGCACGATGGCCATCGCGCTCGGGCAGTTGTTCGGACTCAAGGTCATCGTCACCTGCGGCAGCGACGACAAGTGCGCCCGGGCGCGCGAGCTCGGCGCCGAAGCGGCGGTCAATTACCGGACCGAGGATTTCGTCGAGGCCGCGCGCGCGCTGACCGAGGGCAAGGGCGTCGACGTCGTGCTCGACATGGTCGGCGGCGACTATCTGCCGAGGAACCTCGCCGCGCTCGCCGACGACGGCCGCCATGTGTCGATCGCCTTCCAGCGCGGCGCCAAGGCGGAGATCGCGATCGCCGACGTGATGCGGCGGCGGTTGACCCTGACTGGCTCGACGCTGCGTCCGCGCCCGGTCGAGTTCAAGACGATGGTCGCCGACGAGATCGCCAAGACCGTCTGGCCCTACGTCGAGGGCGGCCGGCTCAAGCCGGTGATCGACCGGACGTTCCCGCTGAGCGAGGCCGCGGCCGCCCACGCGCGGATGGAAGCCGGCGAGCATATCGGCAAGATCGTGCTGGGGGTCGCGGCGGCATGACCGAGCCACTGACCCTTCACGAAGATGCCGCGTCGGGCAATTGCTACAAGGTGCGGCTGACGGCGGCGCTGCTCGGCCTTCCGTTGGAGCGGCGCGAATATGACATCGTCAAGGGCGAAACGCGGACGCCCGAGTTTTTGGCAACGATCAGCGCCAACGGCCGCATTCCCGTGCTGCAGGCGGGCGCGCGGTTC
>DASTID010000003.1:0-2724 GCA_035717905.1 Sphingomicrobium sp.
CCGTCAATCTCGGCGCGTGCCAACAAAGGAACTCACCATGAAACTCTTCGGCACAGTGCAGTCATTCGACACCATGCAGGGCCAGGGCGAAATCAAGCCGGAAGCCGGCGGCGACCTGATCCGCTTCGACAAGAGCGCGATCACGTGGGACAAGTCTACGCCCCCGACGGTCGGCCAGCGGCTGTCCTATGAGACCAGCACCAGCGGCGACCGCGCGCAGAATCTGCAGACCGCCTAATCCCGGTCGTGTTGCGTAAGGGGCCCGGCCGGAGCGATCCGGCCGGGCCTTTCGCCATCCGGCGCGCACCGCTCTGAATGCGTGGCCAAGCCCCGAACGCACGCTGACACTTTGCCGCGCAAAGGCAAGGTCGCGCGAAGCTTGGGACTGCGCCGGGAACCGCTCAGCGGCGGCGGGTCGCGATGCGGCGCGCTTCGGCCGATTCGGCCTCGGCGGTCGGCCCGTCGTCGGGCCGGGCGGGCCGCGGCGGACGCCGCCCCGCGGGCCGCGCGACGGGCGCCCGTTCCAGCCTGGCCGGGTAGCGCAGGTCGTCCGCGAAGAACGCCCAGGCGACCAGCGCCATGGCGCTCGCGCCGAGCATGAGGATGACGACGAGAATCCAGATCGCCCAAGCCATCGGGCAATATCCCTTCCGACATGTCGGAACGGCCCCCCGAGCTTGGACGAGTCCCTTACCGATGGTTGCAACGCGAAACAGCGCCTTTTGCTCCGGCCCGTCGCGCTCCAATCGAGTCCGCGCGTCGCTGCGCGCGCCCGCGCCCTCGCCCTCGCACGCGCCCGCGCGCGTAGGTCCATGAACTTTGTGAACTTTCGCCGGCCGGTTAGGTGGCGGACCCGCGCGCGCGAGTTGAGGGCGCAACTTTGCCAACGTCCGCGCTCGTCGGGCAAGGTCGAGACCGCGCCGATCCGCTCGCTGTTACGCCTCCCGGCGCTCGTCCTGAAGCTGGGCGACCAGCCTCTTGCCGTCCCACAGCTCGCACTTGGTGCCGAAGCCCTGCGCTTGCGCCTTGGCGATCGCCTCCTCGTCGTTCGGCGCTTTGAGCCAGTCGGCGGTGACGACCTTGTGCGCGGCGTCGAAGCAGTAGACGCGGTAGGTTCTCATGGGGGAGGAGAAAGACATAAGCGAGGCTCCTGACAGCAGCGGGAGCTCTCCAGTCTCTCTCGGTCACCGCTGCGCTGGGCCAGTGGCGGTGATAAACCTCGTTACGCCTTCCCAATGGCAATAGATAGTCATCGAGGCGACAGTTGGTGAATAAATCCAGCCGGCCGCGTCGCTATTCCGGCCGCGTTGTTTTCAGTTCATGCGTCTTATTCGCGCAACACGCGTTTGATCTTCGAGCTCCCCGGTATTCCCGGGCGAGACCTGAAGGAATTCCCAATGACAAGCTTCACCACATATCTCGCCGCCGCGGCGGCGATCGGCGGCCTGGCCGCTCCGGCGGCCGCGCAATACGCGCCCTACCCGCCGCAGGCTTATCCGCAGCCGGCCTACCCCGGATACGCCCAGCCCTACGGCTACAGCCAGCCCTACGGCTACAGCCAGGGCTATGCCCAGAACCCGGTCGAGCAGATCATCGGCCAGCTGCTCGGCAACCGCTACAACGTGACCGATCGCACCGCGGTCAGCCGGTGCGCGTCGGCGGCCATGACCCAGGCGGCCGCCCAGTACGGCAGCCGCTACAACAACGGCTACGGCTACAACCGCGCCGCCGCGATGCGCGTCACCGCGATCACCGACGTCAAGCGCCGCAACAACGGCCTGCGTGTTTCGGGCCTGATGAGCTCGGGCTACGCCGGCCAGTACGGGGGCCAGTACGCCTACCAGAACCGCAACTATGCGGCCGGCGACGTCAGCTTCCGCTGCAACGTCGATTATCGCGGCGCCGTGACCAACATCCGGATCGGCCGCAACGTGGCCTACCGCCGCTAACGCAATGAGTCCGGGCGGTCGCGCGCGAGCGCGGCCGCCTCGCGGACAAGCCATCGATGGGCTCTCCCGCGCCCCGAATTCGACCCATGAAACCTTCGCGGCGAACAGCCGTTTCCGGGACAAAGGCCGCTTCGGCGGCGTCTAGATTCACAGGTTCAACGCCGTGGCAGGGTATAGACTCTACTGCCTCGACGGGGTCAGGAAAGTGTCGTCGGCCGAGTGGATCGAGGCCGATGACGACGCCGCCGCGATCGAGGTCGCGAAGACGACGCACGATGGCTATGAGTGCGAGCTGTGGCAGGGCAAGCGCCTGGTCGCGCGCCTCGACCTTAGGCGACTGGCCTGAGCGAGCTTCGATCAGGATTGCGCGCCGCCGCGAGCCGCGCTCGCCCTGAACCGCGGCAGACCGCGCCATTCATCGCGCGGACAGCTCCGCTCAACCCGCCTCGCCGGCATGGCAGGCGGTCGCACTAACCGCGCGAGCCGCTTGCTTGCGCGAGGGCCCGGCCGGCGTCCCCTTCCGGCCGGGCCTCAGCGCATTCGCGCGGCGAGCCGGTCGAACACCGCGACGTGGATCGGCCGCTCGAAGCGCAGCCCGGCGACGAAGCCCGCCGTCCAGCGCACCTCGGCGGGCAGCGCCTCGATCCCGTCGAACCGCACCCACACCAGCTCGCCGACCTCGGGCCGCTCGACCAGCTCGGCCTTGCAGCCCTCGGGCGAGATGTCGCGCACACGCACCCGGAAATGGAGCTTGCCCGGCCGGCGAAGCGCGATG
>DASTID010000004.1:0-2739 GCA_035717905.1 Sphingomicrobium sp.
CGAACACCGGCCTGGGGAACTTCAATCGGTCGTAGCCGAGGTTCGCGACCAGCGTGCCGAGCGTCGTGTCGGCAACGCTCACCCCGATCATCAGCCCGAAGGTGAATACCGAATTGACCAGCGGCTTGCCGAACTCGGACCTGGCCGCCGCCTGATGGTCGAGGTGCATCGGCTGCGGATTGTGGGTGAGCGCCGAGATCAGCACGTTGTCGGTCTCGGTGACCGTGCGGGTCACCTCATGCGAGACTCGGTCGCCGACCTTCCACTCGTCGAAATAGCGCCCGGCCATGCGCGCGCTGTAGAGCAGCCACCGCTCAATTCACAACCGCTCATCCTGAGTAGGGGCGAGCAAAGCGAGACCCGTATCGAAGGATCCTGCGGTACGCCGCTCCGCGGCTACTCAGGATGAGCGGAGGATGGTCAGAAGCTGCTGCGCCGCTTGAGTCGGGCCTTGAGCTCGCACATGCCGATCCGCTCCACCGCCGCTTCGGGATCGCTGCACCGGATCACGGACGCGATATGGCCGAGCATCTGGCCGACGATGTCGACCCCCTGGAGCGCCGTTGCATGGCGGACGACAACCGCCGCGTCGGTGGACAAGTCGTCGCCCATCGCGTCGAGCATTCGGCGGGCATAGTCGAGCTCCTCGGCGAGGCGCAGCCGAAGCTCGTCGTCGGTAACGTCGGGCAGCGTGGGCGGCGGAGGCGGCGCTTCCCGGCGCAACGGCTTGCGCTCGACGGGCTCGTCCTTCGCCGAGGTCGCGCGAGCGCTTTCGCCCTGCGCCTGCAGGGCGGCCTGCTCCCAGAACGAGTTGCGCCGCGGCGATGTCAATCCAAGCCCCCGATATGGAGCTAGTCTAGGCCGCGTGTCTAAACACCGACTTTATCAACCATATTGGAGCAGAATTTCGGCGGCGGCTTCGGTGATCGCGTCGCCGTCGAGCCGGTAGGCGGAATAGAGGTCGGCGAGGCTCCCGGTCTGGCCGAACTTCTCGACTCCGAGCGGCGCGACCCGCTGGCCGAGCACGCCGCCGAGCCACGACAAGGCGGCCGGCGCGGCGTCGGCGAGAGTCACCAGGCCGGCGCGCGGCGAAAGCCGCGAGAGCAGTTGCTCTGCGTGGCTGCGCTTGCGCTCGCCGCCCCAGCGGGCCGCTTGCGCGGCCGTCCAGCCGCGGTGGAGCAGGTCGGGCGACGTCACCGCGAGCAGGCCGAGCCCCGGAATGTCGTCCTTGAGTTCGTCCCACGCGGCGAGCGCTTCGGGCATGACCGCGCCCATCGCCACGATTCCGGCCTCCGCGTTCGGCGCGGGCTCGCGCAGCCAATAGCCGCCGGCGAGCGCGCCCTCGCGCCACTCGTCATCCGCGCGTTCGACCTGGACGATGTTGCGG
Source organism: Sphingomicrobium sp. (assembly GCA_035717905.1). Taxonomy (GTDB): domain Bacteria; phylum Pseudomonadota; class Alphaproteobacteria; order Sphingomonadales; family Sphingomonadaceae; genus Sphingomicrobium. The sequence goes on from DASTID010000004.1 coordinate 1,388, forward strand.
GTCGAGAGGCGCAAATAGGTGCTTTCGCCCGCCGGGTCGTCGATCAGCCGGAACGCGTGCTCGATCATCGCCGCCAGCTCGTCGGCGAACGCCGGCTCGTAATGGCGCAGCCCCGGCTGGCCCAGCGCGATCAGCGGCGGATTGATCGACTGGTGCGCGCCACCTTCGGGGCCGAGCGTGATGCCGCTTGGAGTCGCGACCAGCAGGAAGCGCGCGTCCTGGTAACAGGCGTAGTTGAGCGCATCGAGGCCGCGCGCAATGAACGGATCGTAGAGCGTGCCGATCGGGAACAGCCGCGTGCCGAACAGGTCGCCGGACAGCCCGGCGGCGGCGAGCATCAGGAACAGATTGTTTTCGGCTATGCCGAGCTCGATATGCTGGCCTCGATTTGTCGCCGACCATTTTTGCGCGGATGCAATTTTTGCCTGCGCAAAAACATCGGCCAATTCGCGCCCGCGGAACAGCCCGCGCTGGTTGACCCAAGCGCCGAGATTGGTCGAGACGGTGACATCGGGCGACGTGGTGACGATCTTGTCCGCAAGCTCTCCGCCGGCTTTCGACAGATCGAGCAGGATGCGGCCGAACGCGGCTTGCGTGGATTGCTCGTCACCCGCCGGCACGGGGATCGACGGAACAGGGACAGTCCCTCGCGAGGGACTGTCCCTTCGCGCGAGCTTCGGCCTCGCCCGCTCGATCAGCGCCTCGACGCCCGGCCGCGCATTGTCGCCGATGCTCTCGAGCTTCGCCCACTCCTCGCCCTCGCGCACGCCCATCGCCTCACGCAATGCCGCCATCTGGGTCGGGTTCATCAGGCCGGCATGATTGTCCTTGTGCCCGGCGAAGGGCAGGCCGTAACCCTTGATCGTCCAGGCGATGAACAAGGTCGGGACGTCGTCCTGTGCGGCATCGAACGCCTCGACGAGCGTTTCCATGCAATGCCCGCCGAGATCGCTGAACAGCCGTGCGAGTCCATTGTCGTCATGCTCGCCCAGGAACTGCGCGGCGTCCTTGCCGAATTCGCGGTCGAGCCGGGCGCGCCACGCGGCGCCACCCTGGTAGTGCAGCGCCGACAGCTCGGCGTTGGGCAGCGCCTCGAACCAGCCCTTCAGCGTCGGATGCTCGGCGAGGACCGACCGCAACCTTTTGCCGTAGCGCAGCTCGACCACGCGCCAGCCGCAGCTTTTGAAAATCTCGTCGAACCGCTCGAACATCCGGTCGGCGCTCACCGCGTCGAGGCTCTGGCGGTTGTAGTCGACGATCCACCACAGGTTCCTGACGTCGTGCTTCGCGCCCTCGATGATCGCCTCGTAGATATTGCCTTCGTCGAGCTCGGCGTCGCCGATCAGCGCGAC
>DASTID010000005.1:0-15553 GCA_035717905.1 Sphingomicrobium sp.
CATCGGCATCGTCAACGATGATATGCCGTTCCTGGTCGATTCGATCACCAATGCGATCGCCGCGCGGCAGCTGACGATCCACCGGCTGCTTCATCCCGTGGTCTGCGTCGCTCGCGACGACAAGGGCGAGCTGACCGAGGCCAGGCCGCTATGCGACGACAAGAGCCGGCGGGAATCGATGATGTATATCGAGCTCGACCGCGCCGACGCCCGCGGCCGGCAGGAGCTCGCGGCCGAGCTGCGCGGAGTCCTCGCCGACGTCCGCGCGGCGGTCCGCGACTGGAAGGCGCTCCAGGCGAAGATGCGGGCCGACGCGAAGGCGATCGACGATCCGGAAGGGCGCGCGCTGCTCGAATGGTTCGCCGACGGCGCGATGACCTTGCTCGCCTATCACGTCGAGAAGCCGGGCGACGTGCCGACCGAGGGCCTCGGCATCTTCAGCATCCCTGGCCCGCCGACCGACAAGGGCGGCTGCCTCGGCGCGATGCGCTATTTCGAGAACGGCGGCGACGTTCCTTTGCTCGCCAAGGCGGAGCGCAAATCGACGGTCCATCGCCGCGTACCCCTCGACCTCGTCGTCGTCCCGGTCCGCGAGAACGGCGCGATTACCGGCATCGGCGTCCATGCCGGGCTGTGGACCAGCCAGGCACTGACCCTGCCCGCCGAAGAAGTGCCGGTGCTCCGCCGCAGGCTCGAGCGGCTCGACCAGGACTTCGGCTTCGATCCCAAGGGTCATTCGGGCAAGGCGCTGCGCCACTCGGTCGCGTCGCTGCCGCGCGACCTGCTGGTCAATCTCGGCATGGACGAGGTGCGCGAGCTGGTGATGATGGCGATGTCGCTCGCTGACCGGCCGCGCCCGGCGCTGCTGCAGGTGCGCAGCATCCTCAAGGGCCATCTGTTCACCTTCGTCTGGCTGCCGCGCGAGGAGCTGACGACGGCCCGGCGCACTGCCATCGCCCTGCTCCTCGAAAGCGAGGTCGGCGCGCAGGTGACCAGCTGGTCGGTCGAGCTCGGCGACGGCGATCTCGCTCTGATCCGCTACACCCAGTACATTTCGGCCGAGGGGGCATTGCCCGACGCCGACGCGCTCGATGCCGCCGTCGTCGAGATGGTCCGCGGCTGGGCGCCCGCGGTCGAAAGCGAGCTGATCCGCGCCGTCGGCATTCCGCGCGCGACGCGCCTCGCGTTGACCTACATCAACGCCTTTCCCGAAGGCTATCGCGCCCGAACCGCGCCCGAGGAAGGCGCTGCCGATATCCTGCGCGTGTGCGAGCTTCGCGACGATAGCGACCGCAACGTCCGAATCTCGCGCTCGGAGGCCGATCCCGACGGGCAATTGCGCCTCAAGACCTATCGCAGCGGCGGGCTGATCCCCCTCTCCGAAGCGGTGCCCGTGCTGGAGAATTTCGGCTTCCGGGTGCTCGAGGAGATCCCCACCGCGCTCGGCGGCGGACTCGGTTACATCCATGATTTCCGCGTCGAGGTCGGCAGCGGAGCGGACCTTGCGGGCATCGTCGCCTGCGCCCGAGACATCGAGCGCGCGATCGCCGACGTGCTGTGCGGCAGCGCCGAGGACGACGAGTTCAACCAGCTCGTGCTCTATGCCGGTCTCGACCCGCAGGCGGTCGTCTGGCTGCGCGCCTGGTTTCGCTACCTCCGCCAGACCGGCAGCTCGTTCGGGCTGGTCACCGTCGTCGATGCGCTGCGCCGTGCGCCCGGCGCGACAGCGGCGCTGATCGGCCTGTTCGCCGCGTCGCACGACCCCACGGCGAGCGACCGCGACAAGCGGATCGAGCGCTGCCGAAGCCAGCTCGACGCGTCGCTGGCCAAGGTCCGCTCGATCGACGACGACCGCATCCTTCGCCGCCTGCGCGCTTTGGTCGAGGCGATCCTTCGCACCAACGCCTTTGCTCCCGCCGCCGCCGAAGCGCTGGCGTTCAAGATCGATTCGGCGCTCGTCCCGGGTCTTCCGGCGCCGGTGCCGTGGCGCGAGATCTGGATCTACAGTCCGCGGGTCGAGGGCATTCACCTGCGCGGCGGGCCGATCGCCCGCGGTGGCATCCGCTGGTCCGACCGGCGCGACGATTTCCGCACCGAGATCCTGGGGCTGATGAAGGCCCAGCTGGTCAAGAACGCGGTGATCGTGCCGACGGGCGCCAAGGGCGGCTTTTATCCCAAGCAGCTGCCGCCGATGAGCAACCGCGACGCCTGGCTTGCCGAGGGTACCGAAAGCTATCGCATCTACATCCGCGCTCTGCTCTCCCTCACCGACAATCTGGTCGACGACAAGGTGGCGCACCCGCAATCGGTGGTCATCCACGACGGCGACGATCCCTATTTCGTGGTCGCCGCCGACAAGGGCACAGCGACCTTCTCCGACATCGCCAACGGCATCGCGCTCGAGCACAATTTCTGGCTCGGCGACGCTTTCGCGAGCGGCGGCTCGAACGGCTACGACCACAAGGCGATGGGCATCACAGCCCGCGGCGCGTGGCTCTCCGTCCAGCGCCATTTCCTCGAAATGGGGGTCGACGTGCAGACCGAGCCGGTGACCGCCGCCGGATGCGGCGACATGTCGGGCGACGTCTTCGGCAATGGCATGCTCTTGTCCAACGCGATCAAGCTCGTCGCGGCATTCGATCACCGGCACATCTTCGTCGACCCCGATCCCGACCCCGGCGTGAGCTGGAACGAGCGCAAGCGGCTCTACGACCTGCCGCGGTCGAGCTGGGACGATTACGACCGCAAGCTGCTGTCGAAGGGCGGCGGAATCTACCCGCGCACCGAAAAGTCGATCGCGCTTAGCGCCGAGGCGCGCGCGCGTCTCGGCATCGAGACCAGGACGGTCGATCCCACGACGCTCATCAACGCGATCCTCAAGAGCGACGTCGACCTGTTCTGGTTCGGCGGGATCGGGACCTATATCAAGGCTTCGAGCCAGAGCCAGGCCGACGTCGGCGATCCCTCCAACGACGCGCTGCGCGTCAGCGCCGACGAGGTTCGCGCCAAGGTCGTCGGCGAGGGCGCCAACCTCGCCGTCACCCAGGCCGGGCGGATCGAATTCGCCGAACATGGCGGGCGCATCAATACCGACTTCATCGACAACAGCGCCGGTGTCGATTGCTCGGACAATGAAGTGAACATCAAGATCCCGCTCAACCGCGAGATGCGCGACGGAACGCTGAGCCTCGACAAGCGCAACGCGCTGCTTGCGCGGATGACCGACGAGGTCGCCGAGCTGGTGCTCGAAGACAACCGGCTGCAGACGCTCGCGCTGTCGATCGCGGAGGCCGGCGGCGCGCAGGCCGTGCCCGGCCACGTTCGCACGATCGAGCTGCTCGAGGCCTCCGGGCGGCTCGACCGCAAGGTCGAGGGGCTGGCGTCGAGCGAGGAGCTCATCCGCCGCGTGCAGGAGAACCGCGGGCTGACCCGGCCCGAGCTGGCGGTGGTCCTGTCGATCTCCAAGCTGGTGCTCCAGGACGCTGCGGAAGAGCTGCACCTGTCGACCGACGCGCTGATCGAGCCGCAATTGTTCGAGGCCTTCCCCAGGCCGATGCGCAAGGCGCATGCCGACGCCATTCGCGCCCACCGGCTGCGCGACGAGATCATCGCCACCAAGGTCGTCAACCGGCTGGTCAACCGCCTCGGTCCGGGCCTCGCCTTCGATTTGACCGAGGAGGAAGGCTCGTCGCCGCAGCAGGTCGTCGGCGCGTTCCTCGTCGCCGAGCGCCTGCTCGACCTCGACAGATTGTGGCATGAGATCGAGCAGGACCCGCTGCCCGAGGCGGTGCGGGTCGAGCTGTTCGCGATCGCCGCGGCCAGCATCCGCTCGCATCTGTCGGACATCCTGCGCTCCGCCGGCGGCGAGACGAAAGTCACCGCGCTGTGCAAGCTGTTCGAGCCTGGCGTGCGCAAGATCGCGGCCGCGGCGACGCGGCTGATCCGCGCCGAGGTCCGCAATGAAGCCGCCGCCCGCCGCGACCGGCTGATCGCGCTCGGCGCGAGCGAGGACATCGTCCGCGGCCTGGTCCGCCTGTACGAGCTCGACGGCGTGTTCGGGATCGCCGCGCTCGCCGCGCGCAAGCAGGTCGACGAGCTGGCGCTGACCCGCGCCTACACTCGGCTCGGCGAGGCGCTCGGCGTCGACTGGGCGCAGCAGCAGGTCGCCCGGTTCGTGCCGCGCGACCAGTGGGAGCGGCTTCTCACCGCCGGCCTCGCGCGCGATTTCGAGCAGCTGCGGATCGAGTTCCTCGCCCGCGGCCGCGCCAAAGACCCGGACGAGAGCGTCGAAAGCTGGATTACGTCGCAGGGCGCACGAATCGATCAGTTCCGCCAACTCGTCGCCCGCGCCCGCGCCGAAGGGCAGGTCAGCGCCGCGATGCTCGGGCAGATCGCGAGCCAGGCCCGGATATTGCTCGCGCGCTGACGCCTTGCGGCTCGCGGTCCTCGTCCCGTCGGCGGATTACAAGGCCGAATGGCAGTGGGCGTTCGAGCCCCAGGCGGCGCCGCTTCGCGCCGCGGGCGCTACGGTCGACGCGATCGAATGGACGGCCGACAGCGACTTTGCCGGCTATGACCTCGTCCTGCCGCTGGTCGCCTGGGGCTATCATTTGAAATTCGGCGAGTGGCTGGCACTGCTCGACCGCTTCGAAAAGGCGCGGCTGGCGGTCGCCAATCCGGTGCCGGTGCTGCGCTGGAACAGCGACAAGGCCTATCTCGCCGAGCTCGCCGGCTACGGTGTCGCGACCGTCCCGAGCCTCGCGTTCGCGAGCTTCGGCGAGCAGGCGCTGGCGCACGCGCGCGACGAGTTCGAGTGCGCCGAGCTGGTCGTCAAGCCGACGATCTCGGCCAGCGCTTACGGGACGTATCGCCTCGGCCCCGGCGATCCGTTCCCCGAGCAGGTGCGGGGCTGGCGCATGCTGGTGCAGCCGTGGATCGGCGAGATTGTCCATTCGGGCGAATGGTCGCTGATCTATTTCGGCGGCGAGTTCAGCCACGCCGTCGCCAAGGTGCCGAGACCCGGCGAGTTTCGCGTCCAGCCCGAATATGGCGGCATCATCGCGCGCTGCGAACCGCCGCCTGGATCGCGCGCGCTTGCCGAGGCGGCGCTCGCCGCGGCGCCCGCGCCGACCACCTACGCGCGGATCGACATCGTCGTCGGCAACAGCGGCGAGCTGCAGGTCATGGAGCTCGAGCTCGTCGAACCGGCGCTGTTCCTGGCCGAGGCGCCCGAAGCCGGTGCGGCATTTGCGCGCGCGGTGCTGTCAGCCGCCGAGGCCGCGCGCGAATAGCCACTGGCGGATGGCCGAGGTGAGATTGGGCACATGGTCCGCGTCCAGCCGCTCTGCGTCGATCCGCGCGACCAGCGCATTGACCGGCACTTGCCGCTTCCGCGCGGCCGTTTCGAGCGCGCGCCAGAACAGCGGCTCGAGGCTGATCGAGGTCTGGTGACCGGCGATCAGCACCGAGCGCTTGACCGGCGGCGCGTAGTGCGGAATCTTGCCGAGCTCACTCACATTCGTTCGTCCTGAGCGAAGCCGCGTAGCGGCGTAGTCGAAGGGCTCTCTTTCTTCACTTTCTCGACCGCGCCGGCGCGGAATAAATCCGCGCCGTCGATCCGGCTCGCTTTGCGACCGGTCGGCCGCGCGTCGCCGTCTCTCGACATAAGCCCGGTGCCGCTTTGCGGCGTCCGGCTTATGCTCGGCGGCTCCTCAATACATGTGCTGGCCACCGTTGATCGACAGCGTCGAGCCGGTGATGAAGCCCGCGTTCTCGTCGACCAGGAAGGCGACCCCGCGGGCAATCTCGCCGGCGCTTCCCAGCCGCCCGACCGGGATCTTCGCGACGATCTTGCCGAGCACTTCCTGCGGCACTGCGGCGACCATGTCGGTGTCGATATAGCCGGGCGCGATGGCGTTGACCGTCACATTGGCGCGCGCGCCTTCCTGCGCCAGCGCCTTGGTGAAGCCGTGGATGCCGGACTTGGCGGCGGCGTAATTCACCTGGCCGTACTGGCCGGCCTGGCCGTTGATCGAGCCGATGTTGACGATCCGTCCGTAGCCGCGGCTGGTCATGCCTTCGAACACCGCCTTGGCCATGTTGAAGCAGCCGCCGAGGTTGGTGTCGATCACGTCCTGCCATTTCTCATGGTCCATGCGCTTCATCGTCGTGTCGCGCGTGATCCCGGCATTGTTGACCAGCACGTCGACCGGACCGAGCTCGGCCTCGACCGTCTTCACCCCTTCCTGGCAAGCGTCGAAGTCGGCCACGTCCCATTTATAGGCGGCGATTCCGGTGCGGTCGGTGAACTGGCGCGCGCGCTCGTCATTGCCGGCGTAATTGGCCGCGACCTGCATGCCCATGTCCTTGAGCGCGATGCTGATCGCCTCGCCAATGCCGCGGGTGCCGCCGGTGACGATCGCCACTCGAGCCATGCTTTCTCTCCTGTTTTTCTGATCGTTGGCGCGCTTAGGCGCGGGGCAGCCAGCCTGCAAGCTCGCGCATGACGAGGCGTTCGAGCATCGCGATGCCTTCGTCGGAATCGTTGAGGCATTCGAGCAAGGCGAACTGCTTCCCGCCTGCATCGAGGAATGTGTCGCGCCCGCGAATCCCGAGTTCTTCCAGCGTTTCGAGACAGTCGGCGGAAAAGCCTGGGGCAGCGACCGCGACCCTCGTCACGCCGCTCTGCGGATAGCCGGCGAGCGTCGCGTCGGTCGCCGGCTCGAGCCATTTGGCGCGCCCGAACCGCGACTGGAAAGCGACGTCGACATTGTCGGGGGACAGTCCCTGACCAGGGACTGTCCCCAACGCGTCGGCCAACAGGCGCGCGGTGGCGCGGCAATGGTCGTGATAGGGGTCGCCAAGCTCCAGCGTCCGCTGCGGCATTCCGTGGAAGCTGAGCAGCAGCCGCTGCGGCGCGAAGTCCAGCCTGGCCAGCTGCCGGTCGAGATTGTCGCGCAGCGCGCTGACGTACAGCGGATCGTCGAAATAGGGCGGCAACGTCCGGACCGCCGGCTGCACCCGCATCCTGGCAAGCGCCGCGAATAGCGCGTCGTTCGCGGTCGCCGTCGTCGCCGCGCAATATTGCGGGTACAAGGGCGCGGCGAGGATTCGCGCGCAGCCCATGCGCGCCATCCGCTCGATCGTGTCCGAAATGCCGGGACTGCCGTAGCGCATCGCATAATCGACGTGCACGCGGTCGCCGATGCGCTCGCGCAGCGCGTGCGTTTGCCGCCGCGCGATCACGGCCAGCGGCGAGCCCTCGTTGGTCCACACCTGGTTGTACGCCTCGGCGGACCGTTTGGGACGGGTGCGAAGGATGATGCCGTGCAGGATCGGCTTCCACGCGATTGCGGGAATCTCGACGACGCGGGGGTCGCTGAGGAACTCGGCGAGGTAGCGCCGGACGGCGCGGGCCTCGGGCGCGTCGGGGGTGCCGAGGTTGATCAGCAAGACGCCGATCTGCCGCTTGCCGCCAGTCATGCGGCGGCCAGGTCGAACGGCAGCGAACGCAGCCGCCTGCCACTGCCCGCGAAGATCGCATTGGCGACCGCCGGCGCGAGCACCGCGACTCCGAGGCCGCTGACGCCGCCGGGCGGCTCGCCGCTCCTGATGATATCGACGATGATCTCGGGCGTGTCGCCGATGCGCGGCAGGCCTACGGCGCCGATCGGGCGCGCGCGGGGCATTCCGGCGACCCATTCGGGCGGAGTTAGGCTCGCCTGGGCGAGCGCCCAGATCAGCCCGCCCTCGATCTGCTGGGTCGCCAGGCCGGAATTGACGACCTCGCCGCAATCGACCGCGGCGACCAGCCGGCGGACCTTCACCCGCTGGTCCTCGCCGATGCTCGCGGTCGCGACCAGCCCGATGTGCGAACCGTAGGCCGAGCAGCCGGCGATCCCCATCGTGCTCCCGCGGGCGCCGCCGTCCCATTGCGCGCGGCGCGCCGCGGCCTGGAGACAGCGCGCCAGCCGGCCGTTGCTTCCGAGCATCGACATCCGAAGCGCCAGCGGCTCCATGCTGGCCGCGCGCGCCAGCTCGTCGATGAAGCTTTCGGCGAAGAAGGCGAGCTCGCGCTCGGGCGATCCGCGCATGTAGCCCGTGGCGAACGGAAGGGCGGCATGAACGGCTTCGACGGTGACGTTTGGAATCGCATAGGGCGGGATCCCGCGGATCGCGGTCCGCGCTATCCGTGCCTTGTCCTCCACACCGAGGAGCCGCGCGATTGCCGAGCCCATGGCGTCGCTAGTCGCGATCTCCATCTTCCATGCCGCGGTGATTCCCGCGGCTCCAGGAAGCGCGGTCATGCGCCCGATCGCTCCCGGGGAGACCACGTCCCGGTTCTGGCTCGTATGGTGCGATAGCGTGACCTGCACCGGCGCTCCCAGCTCGCGCGCCAGCTCGGCCGCATAGGGGATCGCATCGGCCTCGATCGCGCGGCCCGACGGCGCGCCGACCGGCATCGGATAGAGCGCGACGTCCGATGCGCCGACGCGCCCCGCTCGCGCCGCGGCGATGCGCGCGAAGCCCGGCGCCTGGGTCGGCGCCCAAACCTCCAGCCGCCCGCGCGAATAGTGGGCCGTCGCGGTCAGCGGCTCGAGCCCGAAATGCTGGCTCGGGCCAACGAAATATGTGGCGGTCAGCGGCCGCAATCCTTCGACGGCGGAATCATAATCTCCGCGCCGGAACCGCTTGCGCGAGCCGTTGGCGAGCGCCTCGTCGAACAATGCTCGCATGTCCGTCGCGGTAGCCGTGCCGGAAAACTTCGGATCGGCGGCGTGGAGCGCCTGTTCCGCCGCCCACCAGGTGTCGGCGACTGCCGCGATCCACCCGTCGCGCGCGATCAGCCGCCGCGCGCCTGGAACCTGCTTGCCGGCATCGCGCGAAAATCCGGTCAGCCGGCCGCCGGGCGGCGCGACCCGAACCGATGCGAACAGCATCCCGGGGAAGCGCACGTCGCCCGCGAAGCGCAGGCTGCCGTTGCTCTTTCCCGGCGCGTCGAGCCGCGGCAGCGGCTGGCCGAGCAGCCGGGATTTGGTCGATTGCCTGAGCTCCGCGCGATGCGGCGCGCTGCGTCCGGCGGCTTCCTCGGCGAGTTCGCCGAAGGTGAAGGTCCGTCCGCCGCCGATCACCAGGCCGTCGGCGGTCTCGCATTCGCTCGCGTCGATGTTCCAGCGGTCGGCGGCGGCGCCGACCAGCATCGCCCGGGCGATCGCCGCGGCTTCGCGCAGCGGCTCGGCGAACGCGCGGACCGACGTCGATCCGGCGGTAATCCGCGTTCGCCCGTCGCTCGCGATCTTGTGCGCGCGCAGCGTGCCGACGCCGTCGAGCCAGCCCTGGCCGCTGACCAGCGAATTGGCGTAGGCCGGGTCGAGCGGCGCGGGCTCGACCGCGACGCTGTCCCAAGCCGCGCCGAGCTCGTCGGCGACGATCTGCGGCAGCGCGGTCCAGATGCCCTGGCCGGTTTCCGCTTGCGGGACCGCCACCGTGACCTCGCCGCCGCGCGCGACCTTGATGAAATATCCGAACGCCTGCTCGTTGGGTCCGGTGGCGAGCGCGCTGCGGAGCCCGCCGGGCCAGAGCGCGTAGGCGACGACCAGTCCAACCCCGGCGCCGCCGCCGATCAGCACCGTGCGCCGGTCGACGTTCAATGCGCGTACTGCGCCTTCAGCGCCCGCCGGTCGAACTTGCCGGTGCCGAGCCGCGGCAGCGGCTGATCGGTGAAGATGAACCGGGCCGGCACCTTGAACCTGGCGATGCGCTGCTCGACGAACGCGCGCAGCGTCTCTTCGGTCAGGCCGCCGTTGGCGAGGACCACCGCCACCGGCACCTCGCCCAGCCGCTCATCCTCGGCTCCGAACACGCTGACTTCGGTGACGTCGGGGCAGGCGTAGCAGGCGGCTTCGACCTCGGCCGCCGAGATGTTCTCGCCGCCGCGGATGATGATGTCCTTCTTGCGGTCGACGATGAACAAATAGCCGTCTTCGTCCACATAGCCCAAATCGCCGGTGCGGACGTAGAGGTCGGCGGTCAGCAGCTCGGCGGTCGCCTCGGGCGCCTGCCAATAACCGGCGATGGTCGCCGCGGTGCGCAGCCCGATCTCGCCGACTTCGCCCGCCGGCACATGGCGGTCGCCTTCGCCCAGGATCGCAAGCTCGACGAACGGCTGGTGCGCGCGGCCGGTCGAGCCCGGCCTGGCGGCGTAATTGGCCCAGAAATTGTGGCAGCCGACGGCGTTGGTCTCCGTGAGGCCATAGCCCAGCGCCGGCTGCGCGGTCGGGAACTCCTGCTGCAGCCGCTCGACATGGCTGACCGGCCGCGGCGCACCGCCGGCGGCGATATCGGTCAGCGACGACAGGTCGTATTTGTGCCGGTCGGGATGGGTCATCAGCTCGAGGCTCATGGTCGGAACCCCGACGAAGTAAGTGATCTTCTCCTTGTCGATCAGGCGCAGCGCCTCGCCCGGGTCCCATTTGGGCATCATCACCATGCAGCGGCCGATGACGAAGCTGTTGAGCATCACCGGGACCTCGCCGGTGACGTGGAACAACGGCACGTTGATCAGCGTCCGCGGCGGGCCCGACGGCGCGCGGTCCTCCTCGGTCAGGAGGCCGAGCAGCACCATCAGCCCGGTCGCATAAGTGTAGACGCCGGTCGTCACCGCGCGGTGGGTCGAAAGCGCACCCTTCGCCGCTCCGGTCGAGCCCGAGGTGAACAAGATCGTCGCCTGGTCCTCCGGCGCCACCTCGGGCAGCGGCGCGTCCGGATTGCCGCCCGCCATCAGCGGCTCCAGCGCGGTCTCGGCGGGCTGCTCGACCGCGAGCGTCGCAATATCGCCGCTCCAGCCGGTCGCCGCGATCCGCCTGGCGCGCGACGCGTCGGCGATCACCAGCCTGGGCGAGGTGAGCTGAAGCGCATGGTCGAGCTCGCCGCTCTCCCACCAGCCGTTGAGCAAGGTCGCGACGCCGCCCGCCTTGGCGATGGCCATATAGCCCAGCACCCACGCCGGGCAGTTGCGCATCGCGATGGCGACGCGGTCGCCCCTGGCGATCCCGCGCGCGGCGAGGCCCTGCGCCAGCACTTCGGAAATCCGGTCGAGCTCGGCGAAGCTCAGCCGCTCGTCGCCGGCGACCACCGCCTCATTGTCGGCGTTGAGCGCGCAGAAGGTGCGGAACAGCGCGGGCAGGGTCGCCGGAAAATTGGTGACGATCGTTCGCCCGTGCTCGTCCTTGCCGAGCACCAGCCGGCCGCCCGGCCCCGCGACCGCGGCCAGCATGTCGTCGAACCGGCGGTCGAGCTCGCTGCGCACTTTGCCTCCTTTGCCCTTTCCGGCACCGCACCTTATGAGGCGCTGTCCGTTCAGGGGGAAGTCCTTGCAAGCCGCCGATTACTCGCAGTTCACCGCCTTCCCCGACCTCGGCCTGTCGCCCGTCGCGCTGCACCTCGGGCCGTTCGACCTGCGCTGGTACAGCCTCGCGTATCTCGCCGGCATCTTCATCGGTTACTGGTATCTGCTGAAGCTGATCCGCCAGCCGGGCGCGCCGATCGCCCGCCGCCACGCCGACGACCTGGTGTTCTACGCCGCGCTCGGGATCATCCTCGGCGGCCGCATCGGTTATGTCCTGTTCTACAATCTCGGCGAATATCTGAAGCACCCGATCGAGATCTTGAAGCTGTGGGACGGGGGCATGTCGTTCCACGGCGGCGTGATCGGCACCTCGCTCGGCATCCTCTACCTCGCGCGCAAGGAGAAGCTGTCCTGGCTGCGCATCCACGATTATGTCGCCTGCTGCGTGCCGTTCGGCCTGTTCTTCGGCCGGCTCGCCAATTTCGTGAATCAGGAGCTGTGGGGGGCCGAGACGCACGTGCCATGGGCGGTGCGGTTCGTCGAGCTGACGCCCTACGGCGCGATCCTCGGCCCGCCGCGCCACCCGAGCCAGCTCTACGAGGCGGTGCTCGAGGGCTTCGTCCTGTTCGCGATCCTCGCCTGGATGTTCTGGCGCACCCAGGCGCGCTACGAGCCGGGCAAGCTCGTCGGCGCGTTCCTGTTCTTCTACGGCTGCTTCCGCTTCGCCATCGAGTTCATCCGCGAGCCCGACCACCAGCTCATTGGCTTCACCCAGGCGACCGGGCTGCACATGGGCCAGTGGCTGTCGCTGCCGATGATCGCCGGCGGCGCGTGGCTGATGTGGACCGCGAAGCGCCGCCGCGTCCGCGTCGAGCCGACAGTCGGCACCGCCAGCGTCTCGTGACCCCGCTCGAGCGCGCGCTCCGCGAGCGGATCGCCGCCGAGGGGCCGCTCACCGTCGAGGCCTATATGGAGGCCTGCAACGCTTATTATTACGCGACCCGCGACCCGATCGGCGCCCGCGGTGACTTCACCACCGCGCCCGAAATCAGCCAGATGTTCGGGGAGATCGTCGGCGCGGCGCTGGCCGACGCCTGGACCCGCGCCGGCACGCCGGCCGATGCGATCTATGCCGAGCTTGGACCCGGCCGCGGCACGCTGGCCGCCGATGCGCTGCGCGTGCTTCGCGGCGCCGGCTTTTCGGGCAAGGTGCAGCTCGTGGAAACCAGCCCGGTGCTGCGCGCGATCCAGGCCGAGACCGTGCCCGGCGCGGCCTGGCACGAGGCAATCGACGAGCTCCCGACCGGCCCCCTGCTGCTGGTCGCCAACGAGTTCCTCGACGCGCTGCCCGTCCGCCAGCAGGTCGGGGCCGCCGAGCGGCGGGTGATCGCCGCGGCCGGCGGGCTGGCGTTCGACCGCGACGGCGAGATCGTCGAGACTTCGCCGGCGCGCGAGGCGGCAGTGGCGTCGCTTGCGCGCCGCATCGCCGAAAGCGGGGGCATCGCCCTGTTTATCGATTATGGCCACGAGCGCTCCGGGCCCGGCGACACGCTTCAGGCGGTCCGGCGCCACGGCTACGCCCCCGTCCTCGCCAACCCCGGCGAGCAGGACCTGACCGCCCATGTCGACTTCGAGGCGGTGGCGCGCGCCGCGGCCGACGCGGGCGCCGGGGTGACGGCCGTCGTGCGTCAAGGCGAATGGCTCAATCGCCTCGGGATCGGCGCGCGCGCGGCGGCGCTTGCCGACGCCAATCCCGAGCGCGCGGACGAGCTCGCCTCGGCGGTTCACCGGCTGACCGCACGGGACCAGATGGGTGAGCTGTTCAAGGTCATCGCGCTCCATGCGCCGGACTGGCCGGAGCCGGCCGGGTTCGCATGACGGTCGAGCGGATCCGCGCCCATTGCCTCGCCGCCCCGCACGGCTTCCTCGGGCGGCGCGGCGGGGTCTCGACCGGCGAGCTGGCCGGCCTCAACGTCGGCTACGGCAGCGGCGACGAGCGCGAGGCGATCGCCGAGAACCGGCGCCGAGCGATCGACGCGGTGCTCCCCGGCAGCGAGCTTGCAACCGTCCACCAGGTCCATTCGGCGGAAGCGGTGCTTGTCGCGCATCCCTGGCCGCACGAGTCTCGCCCGCGCGCCGACGCGATGGTCACCGACCGGCCGAACCTGCTGCTCGGCATCCTGACCGCCGACTGCGCGCCGGTGCTGTTCGCCGATGAGCAGGCCGGCGTGGTCGGCGCGGCCCATGCCGGCTGGCGCGGCGCGCTAGCGGGAGTGACCGACGCGACGATCGCCGCGATGGAGCAACTCGGCGCTCGGCGCGAGCGGATCGCCGCCGCCGTCGGGCCCTGCATCGCCCAGCCGAGCTACGAGGTCGACGATGGCTTCCGAACGCGGTTTCTCGCCGACGATGCGGATAACGAGCGCTTCTTCGTGCCCGGCCCGGCGGGCAAGCCGCACTTCGACCTCGGCGGCTATATCGTCCACCGGCTGCTCGCGGCGGGGCTCGGCGAAGTCGAAGCCGCGCATCTCGACACCTATGCCGAGCCCGACCGCTTCTACAGCTATCGCCGCGCGACCCACCGCGGCGAGGCCGATTACGGGCGACAAGTCAGCCTTATAGCTTTGGCCGCAAGTTCAGCTTGACCCTGTTCCAACGCGGGGCCTAGCCCCGGTTCGAGACAGGAGAGCGACCTTGCCCACCGAAGACGAATTGAGCGGCGCGACGCCGCACACGCGGCGGCCGCGGCCTTCGCCCACCAGCATTGGGAAACACAAGCTGAGCCCGCAGACGCTGATGCTCGGCTACGGCTTCGACCCCGAGCTCAGCGAAGGCTCGCTGAAGCCGCCGATCTTCCTCACCTCGACCTTCGCGTTCGAGAATGCGGCCGCGGGCAAGCGCTTTTTCGAAGGCGTGACCGGCAAGCGGCCCGGCGGCGCGGAAGGCCTGATCTATTCGCGCTTCAACGGCCCCAACCAGGAAATCCTCGAGGACCGCCTCGCGGTGTGGGAGGACGCCGACGACGCCTTGGCATTCTCGAGCGGCATGTCGGCGATCGCGACCTTGCTGCTGACCTTCGTCCAGCCCGGCGACGTGGTCGTCCATTCGGGACCGCTCTATGCCGCGACCGAGACGCTGATCGCCAAGATCCTCGGCCGGTTCGGCGTGTCCTGGCTCGACTTCTCCGCCGGCGCGACGCGCGACGAGATCGACGCGGTGATCGCCGAGGCGAAAACGAAGGGCCGCGTCTCGCTGATCTATCTCGAAAGCCCGGCCAACCCGACCAACCAGCTGGTCGATGTCGAGGCGGTCGCCGCCGCCCGCGACGCGGCGTTCGGCGCGGACGAGCGCCCGCCGATCGCGATCGACAACACCTTCCTCGGGCCGTTGTGGGCCAAGCCGCTCGCCGACGGCGCCGACCTCTCGGTCTACAGCCTGACCAAATATGTCGGCGGGCACAGCGACCTCGTCGCCGGCGCGCTGGTCGGCGACAAGGGCCTGATCAACCAGGTGCGGATGATCCGCAACACGATCGGCACGATCTGCGACCCCAACACCGCGTGGATGCTGCTGCGCAGCCTCGAGACGCTCGAGTTGAGGATGGAGCGCGCGGGCGAGAATGCGCGCAAGGTGTGCGAATTCCTCCGCACCCACCCCAAGGTGGAGAAGGTCAATTATCTCGGCTTTCTCGACGAGGGCTCGCGCCAGGCGGACATTTACCGCCGCCATTGCACCGGCCCCGGCTCGACCTTCTCGCTCTATCTCAAGGGCGGGGAGAAGGAGGCGTTCGCCTTCCTCGACGCGCTCCAGATCGCCAATCTCGCGGTCAGCCTCGGCGGCACCGAGACGCTCGCCAGCGCGCCTGCCGCGATGACGCACCTCTCGGTGCCCGACGAGCGCAAGGCGCAGCTCGACATCACGCCCAACCTGCTGCGCATCTCGATCGGCGTCGAGGACGCCGACGACCTCATCGCCGACTTCGCGAATGCGCTGAACGCGGTGTAAATCGGGTTCGTTGCTAATGTCCGCTTTGGGTGAAAGCGGACATTGGCGAACTGGCGCGAAGCACGTTGCCGGTGCTAGGGGAAGGACATCAAGAGGAGGGGCCAATGACGAGATCGTCGTTGTTACTTTCTGTCACGGCGCTGCTGCTGCCTGCGTGCCAAGCAGCCGAGAAGTCCGGAAACAACATCGCCGAAGGGAATG
>DASTID010000006.1:0-3831 GCA_035717905.1 Sphingomicrobium sp.
ACGGGCCGTCGGCGATGATCTCGCCCGCTTCGACCGAATTGCCGACCTTCACCAGCGGACGCTGGTTGATGCAGGTGTTCTGGTTCGACCGCTGGAACTTCATCAGCGTGTAGATGTCGACCCCGCTTTCGCCCGGCTTCAAGTCGCCGGTGGCGCGCACGACGATGCGCGCGGCGTCGACCTGGTCGACCACGCCCGAGCGGCGGGCGGCGATCGCCGCGCCCGAATCGCGCGCAACGGTCTCTTCCATGCCGGTGCCGACCAGCGGCGCCTCGGCTTGGATCAGCGGCACCGCCTGGCGCTGCATGTTCGAGCCCATCAGCGCGCGGTTGGCGTCGTCGTTCTCGAGGAACGGGATGAGCGAGGCCGCGACCGACACCAGCTGCTTGGGGCTGACGTCCATCAACGTGATCTGGTCGCGCGGCGCGATCAGGAACTCGCCGTTGCGCCGCGCGGAGATGATCTCCTCGACGAAAGTCTTGTCCTTGTTGAGCTCGGCGTTGGCCTGGGCGATGGTGTGCTTCGCCTCCTCCATCGCCGACAGATAGATGACTTCGTCGGTCACCTTGCCGTCGACGACCTTGCGGTACGGAGTCTCGATGAAGCCGTATTTGTTGACCCGGCTGAAGCTCGCGAGGCTGTTGATCAGGCCGATGTTCGGGCCTTCGGGAGTCTCGATCGGGCAGATGCGGCCATAGTGCGTGGGGTGCACGTCGCGCACCTCGAAGCCCGCGCGCTCGCGTGTCAGGCCGCCCGGTCCGAGCGCCGACACGCGACGCTTGTGGGTGACTTCCGACAGCGGGTTGGTCTGGTCCATGAACTGCGACAGCTGCGAGGAGCCGAAGAACTCGCGCACCGCGGCGACCGCCGGCTTGGCGTTGATGAGGTCGTTGGGCATCACGGTCGACACGTCGACGCTCGACATGCGCTCCTTGACCGCGCGCTCCATGCGCAAGAGGCCGACGCGATACTGGTTCTCCAGCAGCTCGCCGACCGAACGGACGCGGCGGTTGGCGAGATTGTCGATATCGTCGATCTCGCCCTTGCCGTCCTTCAAATTGACCAGCTCCTGGACGACCGCGAGGATGTCTTCCTTGCGCAGCGTCGTGACCGTGTCCTCGACGTCGAGGCCGAGGCGCATGTTGAGCTTGACCCGGCCGACCGCCGAAAGGTCGTAGCGCTCGGGATCGAAGAACAGGCCATAGAACAAGGCGTCGGCGGTCTCGCGCGTCGGCGGCTCTCCGGGGCGCATCACGCGGTAGATGTCGGCCAGCGCGCTGTCGCCGTCCTCGCTCTTGTCGGCCTTGAGCGTGTTGCGGATCCACGGGCCGGTGTTGACGTAATCGATGTCGAGCAGCTCGAGCTTGTCGATCCTGGCTTCGTCGATCTTGGCGAGGTTCTCCGGAGTCACTTCGTCGCCGGCCTCGATGTAGATCTCGCCGGTCTTCTCGTTGATCAGGTCGTAAGCCGAATAGCGGCCATAGATTTCTTCGGTCGGGATGAGGACATTCTTGAGGCCGTCCTTGGCTGCCTGGTTGGCGCGCCGCGGGGTGATCTTCTCGCCCGACTTGAACATGATCTCGCCGCTGTCGGCGTCGACCACGTCGTGCGTCGGCTTGATCCCGCGCCACGCCTCGCCGGCATAGGGGATCTGCCAGCCGTTCTTGCCGCGCGTGTACGAAACGCGACTGTAGAACGTGTTGAGGATTTCCTCGCTCGTGAGGCCGAGCGCGTGAAGCAGCGCGGTGACCGGCAGCTTGCGCTTGCGGTCGATCCGGACGTTGACGATATCCTTGGCGTCGAACTCGAAATCGAGCCAGCTGCCGCGATAGGGAATGACGCGCGCGGCGAACAGATATTTGCCGCTGGCGTGGGTCTTGCCGCGGTCGTGGTCGAACAGCACGCCGGGCGAGCGGTGCATCTGCGAAACGATGACCCGCTCGGTGCCGTTGATGATGAAGGTGCCGTTCCCGGTCATGAGCGGCATGTCGCCCATGTAGACATCCTGCTCCTTGATATCGATCACCGACTTGGCCTCGGTCTCGGGATCGATCTCGAAGGTGGTCAGGCGCAGCGTGACGCGCATCGGCGCGGCGTAGGTCAGGCCGCGCTGGCGGCATTCGTCGGTGTCGTACTTCGGGTCCTCGAGCTCGTAGCGGTCGAAGTCGAGGTGCGCGGTACCGGCGAAATCGACGATCGGGAACACCGAGCGCAGCGTCTTCTCCAGCCCCGAAACATAGCCGATCGCCGGGTCCGAGCGGAGGAACTGCTCGTAGCTCTCGCGCTGAACCTCGATGAGGTTCGGCATCTCGGAGATTTCGTGGATGTTGCCGAAGATTTTGCGGATTCGCCGCGAATTGGTCTTGAGCCCGCCGGTGGTCTTTCGCGGTGCGTCGATCGCTTTGGTGGCCATGTGCTTCCCTGCGCTATGCGGAGCACAAGCGTGTGCGCCCCGCTAATCCCTTCCCGGCCATGCCGGGAACTGTCGTGGAGCGCTTGCCCTGTTGCTCCTTCCCAATGCGTTGGGCCCGTGCGCCGGTGCGGGCCCTGTCCCGGGAAGGACAGGAAAAGCCCCGGGCGCACGTCACCGTGCGGCGGAGCCGTCTATTTGTTGGATTTGGCCGATATAGTGGATTCGCGCGCGACTGCAAGACGCCTCGACAGGAATTCCGCCCAACGTCCGAGAATTAGGCGGTCAGGCGGTACGGCGCGTCCGCCTGGGTCCGCGGCGTCTCGCGGAGTCGCGACGGCGCAATCGCGTTGGCGAGCACGAAGCGGTGAAACGAATCGAGCAACGGCCAGCCGTTGCGCATCAGGATCGGCGGCCGGCGAAAGCGCGCCAGCTCGGCCTGAATCTCCTGTAAATGCCGCGCATAGGTGGGAACGCCCTCGTCCGACGTCCCGAAGCGCGCCCAGCTCCCGTTCCAGGTCATGACGAAGCGGTCGAGCAGCTTTTCGACCTGCGCCAGCCGCGGATCCTCATCCATCCAGCTGAACAGATAAGCGATGTGCGCCTTCATCTCCCACGGGGACATCACGGCCGGCGAATTGACCTGCTCGAAAGCGAGTTGCCGGACACGAGAGTCGCCGGGAGCGACATATTCGTCGTCCGCTCCCGCCAGCGCCGCTTCGATCAGGTCCCACAGCCGCGCGCTGCCAACGGTGTCGAGCACGAGGTGGACGCGGTCTTCCTTCCCGCCGTTTTCGACCTGATGGCGGAAAAACGAGTCGAGCAGCCAGCATTCTCCGGCCGCCATGTGGACCGTTTCGTCAGCGCAGGTGAATGAAACCTTCGGATTGGTGATAACGGGAACGTGGATCCTGAGGTGCGTCCGCCAGTAATAATGGGTGTCGACGTGCGGCGGGACGACCGCTCCGGGCTCCAGACTCATCAGCCGGCTTCGGCCCCAGGTCGAGTCGAGCTCCCGCATGATCTGGGCGATGTAGGGACAATGGCCGAGCGCTTCCGTTGGCCCCATCGGCCCGGCGCACTCATCGGTGATCGCGCCGCCCGGCGTCACCAGCGGCACCGCCATGTTGCCGTCGAATTTCGCCGGATGCGGTGTCCACGCGTCCGACGGCAGCGCCCCGACCTCGCGCGCCAGCGTGTCCGGGCAGAATCGGATCGGAAGCCTCAGCAGAGGCCGTTCAATGCGCACTGGGAATTTCCTCGTCGACGGAGCGCATCGGAGCCCTTTAGCAAATGGCTGTGAAACAAGCACATTAGAAGCGGATGTAATTTGCGCCAAATCCGATCAGCTTCGCGTCGTTGTCTGCGTCCCGCCGCGCTACGCTGCCGCCATGCGGTATCAGCGTGCCGAACACCCGCTG
>DASTID010000007.1:0-10221 GCA_035717905.1 Sphingomicrobium sp.
GGAACACTGTCGGCGATTCCGTTCTCGCGCATCGTGTCGCGAAGCGCCTTCACCCGCGGATAAGGCGGCTGCGGAGCGCGCGGGTCTTCCGCGTTCGACAGGCCGTTGTGCCCGCCGGCGAGCCACGGGTCTTCGTAGACCACGGCGGCGAGCCATTCCGCGGCCTTGTGATAGGCGCGCTTCCACAGCGCGCTGAACGCGCTCGCCGAGCTGATGATCGGCAGGTAATGGACGCCGTACGAGGCGGCGATTTCGCTCAGCTTGTAGGGCATGCCGGCGCCGCAGGTGACGCCGCTGACCAGGCCCTTGGTGCGCTCGAGGACGCCGTGGAGCACGCGCTGCGCGCCACCCATCTCCCATAGCACGTTGATGTTGATCGCGCCCGCGCCCGACGCGATGTCGTAGGCGCGCTGGACCTGCGCAACTGCGCCGTCCACCGCATATTTGATCAGCTCCTCGTGGCGGTCGCGGCGAGTCAGCGCCTCATAGACCTGCGGGACGATGCGCCCTTCGGCGTCATAGCTGTCGGCGTTGACCGCGCTGACCGTGCCGATTCCGCCGGCCGCCGCCCAGGCGCCCGAGCTTGCGTGGTTCGTCGCGCTGACGCCCTTGCCGCCTTCGATCAGCGGCCAGACTTCGCGTCCGCCATAGAGGATGGGCTTGAGGCCCTTGAACACCACGCAATCTCCCCGGCGCGTCACACGCCTATTGAGGCGCCCATATAGGGACGCTTGGTCAACAATGCGCGAAAAAAGTGACGGCTCCCCAGGGGAGGAGCCGTCACCCCCGGCGGAAAGCCGGACCGTCAGTATCGCAGGTCAGGCCATGCCGGATCAAGCCCGACATGCGGTGAAACGATCAGCAATTTCCCGAAGCGATCGCACCGCCGACCACCGCGCCAAGGATGCCCCCGATCGCGACGCCCTCGGCGGTGTTGTTGCGGTGCCCGTCGTCGGCCGTGATCGCGCCGCCGAGCGCCGCTCCCGCGACGCCGCCAACCGCCACGCCGTTCGCGGGGTTGCCGCAGCCGTAGCCGCCGTATCCGCCATAGCCGCCATAGCCGCCATAGCCGCCATAGCCGCCGTAGCCGTACCCGGATGGATAATAAGAACCGTAGCCGGGGTAGCCGTAGCCGTATCCCCCGTAGGGATTGCCGTAGCCGTAACTGCCATAGCCGTAGCCGTAGCCCGGATAGCCGTATCCGGAGCCGTAGCCGCCGTAATAGCCCGAGCCATAATAGCCGCCGGCATAAGGCGAGCCATAATAGCTGCTCGCATAGACGTGGCTGCGGTAGGGGCTGCCGTAATAGACGGAAACATAATTGCGCGAATGGTGGTGCCGCTTGTGGCCGTCATGGTGATGCCGAGCGGACGCGGCCGTCGGGACCGCGACCAATGCCGCGGCCGACAGCAGAAGCAGAGACTTGCCGATCATCGGGATTCTCCTCGACTGGAACTCTGCCGGCCGCCGAAGGGGACAGGCGGCCGACTCAAGACCCTCGCTGCGCCTTCCAAGCTGTCAGCCGGCTGAACGCCGTTTCACCTGCTCAACGAATCGAGCGAATAATCGAGGCCGATGTCGGCCGCCGGCGCCGACTGGGTGATCCGGCCGACCGAAATGAAGTCGACGCCGGTCTCGGCGATGGCGCGGATGGTGTCGAGGTTCACGCCGCCCGAGGCTTCGAGCGGGACCCGGCCGGCGACGAGCGCGACGGCCTCGCGCAGCACCGGCGGCGGCATGTTGTCGAGCAGCAGCCGGTCGGCGCCGGCGGCAAGCGCGGGCTCGATCTGGCCGATCCGGTCGACCTCGACCTGGACCGGCAGGCCAGTGTTCGCGGCCGTCGCGCGGCGCACCGCCTCGGCGATGCCGCCGCAGACCGCGACATGATTGTCCTTGATCAGAACGCCGTCGTCGAGGCGCATTCGATGGTTTTCGGCGCCGCCCATGCGCGCCGCATATTTGTCGAGAACGCGCAGGCCGGGGATGGTCTTGCGCGTGTCGAGCAATGTCGCGCCGGTGCCGGCGATGAGATCGACATAGCGACGGGTGAGCGTGGCGATGCCCGACAAATGCTGGAGCGTGTTGAGCGCCGAGCGCTCGGCGGCGAGCATCGCCCGGGCGTTGCCGGCAAGGCGCATCAGCCTCGTTCCCGCGCTCGCGCGCTCGCCGTCGCCGAGCAGCCGATCGATCGAAACCTCGGCATCGAGCGCGCGGAAGAACGCGGCCGCGATCTCGATCCCTGCGACGACGATCGGCTCGCGCGCGTTCACGTCGGCCGAAAAGCGCGCGTCGGCGGCGATCGTCGCGTCCGAGGTCACGTCGCCGCGCGTGCCGAGATCCTCGGCGAACACCCGCGCGACGAAATCGTCGAGGTCGAAGTCCGCGGGCAGCGCCATGGCCCGCGTCTAGGCGAGCGCGCGACCGGCCGGCAAGCTCAGGTCGCGGGCTCGGCGGCCTCGGCCGCCTTCCATTTGCCTTCGTGCAAGTCGTAACGCCGGGCATCGGATGGCGCGAAGCGGTCGCCGGCCCAGGCGTTGACGGTCACGGTCACGCACCCGTCGGCAATGTCGATGGTGTTGAAACTCTGTTCCTGCTCGCGCACCCGCGTCGAGGTCGCGGTGCCGGCCTGGATGACGAGCGCGCCGCCGGCGCGGGTGACGAGGTCGCTCGCATCCTGGCTCGACGCATGATGGTTGTGCCCGGCGAGCAGCATGTCGACCCCGGCGTCCTCGACCGCGTCGAGCGCCATGTCCTGCCGCCCGATCGCGCGCTCGATCTGCTCGCCGACCTTGAGCGCGAACAACGGATGGTGGGTGACCAGCACGCGCACCGCTCCCGCCGGCGTGCGCGCGAAGGTGTCGCGAATGAATGCGACCTGCTCGTGGTTGATGCGTCCGTCCTTGAAGGTCAGCGAGCGCGCGGTGTTGATCCCCAGCACCGCGACTCCCGGCAGCTCCGCGAACGGGCACAACGTGTCGTCGATGAAGCGCCGGTAGCGCGTCAGCGGCGACAGGAAGCGGCGCAGCACGTCGTAGAGCGGCACGTCGTGGTTGCCCGGCACGCCGAGCAACTCGTGGCCCGCGTCGCGCAACCGCTCGAGAAATTCGCACGCTTGCCGGAACTGCTCGGTCCGGGCGCGCTGGGTAAAATCGCCGCTGACGACGACGAGATCGGGCTTCAGCGTGTCGACGCTGCGCTCGACCGCAGCGACCAGCGTGGGATCGTGCGCGCCGAAATGCAGGTCGGAGAGATGGACGAGGCGGGGCACGGCCGGTGAACGCGCCTTGGCGTGCGATGGTTCAGTAACCGGAAAACATCAGCAATTTCACGTCGATGCCGAAGCCTTCGGCGCGCTTCTGCTCGAGGAAGTTCGGGATATCGGCGCGGGCGACGAGGTGGACATTGATGTCCTCGGTCCCGTCGCCGCCGCCTTCGCCGATCCGCCTCACGCCGTGCGCGCGGACCAGAGTGAAGCCCTCGGACAAAATGCCCGGCGACGAGTAGAATTCGCCGAGGCGCTCGACCCGTTCGGCGGTGAAGCCGCTCTCCTCCTCCAGCTCCCTGATCGCTGTCGTTTCGACCGTCTCGTCGGGATCGACGTCGCCGACCAGGCCCGCCGGAAGCTCGACGCAGCGGCAGTCGGGCGGAACCCGCGGCTGGTCGACCAGGATGACCTTGCCGTCATGTTCGGCGAGGATGACCACGGCGCGGATGTCGTTGGTGCGGCTCGCATATTCCCACTGGCCGCGCCGGACCGCGCGCACGAACCTGCCGCTCCACATGATTTCGGGAGCGGGCAGGTCGTCGAGCTTCACAGCTCGATCAGCTTGTCGGGAATCTCGTTGGTGTCGGCCGCCGAGCGCGGGAAATGCTCGGCGAGCACCCCGCCGACCCGGTCGATCGCCGCGCAAATGCCCTCGGCCGGCCGGCCCGCTTTGACCTCGGCGAGCAGTGACGCCATGGCTTCACCCCAAGTGTCCTCGTCAGTGACCTCGAGGATCGCTTCGTCGGCGACGATCTCGGCGCGGCGTTCGGCCATCGACAGATAGATGAGGATGCCCGTGCGGCCGACGGTGCGCCGCTCGGCCGCGGCCTTGAACACCGCCACCGCGCGGCGGCGCACGCGGCGGTGCTTGGTCGCGCCAGGAGTGAGCGCCAGCCGCAGCGGCATCCACTTGAGGATGAGCAGGCTGATTGTGAACTTGGCGACCGCGATCACCATCAGCAAAGTCAGTAGCTCGCGCAGGCTCGGCTCGGGCCGCCAGCCGCCGAGCAGCAGCTCGTCCCACCAGCGCAGCCAGGTCGGCCAGGCCGCCGCCCAGGCGAGCACGGCGATGAGCACGACCACCGCCCAATGCAGCGCGACGTCGTGATAGGGATCGCTGATCGGAGTCGCGACCGCGACGATCTCGCCGTCGCTTTTCGCCTCGGCTGCGGCGATCGCGGCGCTGACCCTGGCGTGGTCGGCTTCGGTCAACTGCCTCACCACGAGCCCGACGCCCCGCCGCCGCCGAACGAGCCGCCGCCGCCGGAAAAGCCGCCGAAGCCGCCGCCTCCACCGAACGAGCTTCCGCCGCCGCCCCACGACGATCCACTTCCCCAGCCCGGCCCCCACAGGATGATCGGCGCGCCCCAGCCGCGGCGGCGCCCATAGCGGCGGCCGCGCGCGCGGCGCGCCATCGCGCTGATCACGAACAGGATAATGACGATCCAGAAGATCACCGGGATGACGCCCGGGCTCTCGTCGCGCCGCTGCTGCTGCGCGCGCTCGGCCGCCGCGACAGTCTTCTGCGCCTGCTCGGGCGGGAGGCTCATCTGCGTGATGATCTGGTCGGCGCCGGCGACGATTCCCCCGCCCATGTCGCCGGCCTTGAACCTGGGCAGGATCGCGTTGCGGATGATCACGCTCGACACGGCGTCGGTCAGGAACACGCGCGCGCCATAGCCGGTCTCGATACGCACTTTGTGCTCGGTGGGTGCGACGAGCAGGATGACGCCGTCGTCCTTTTTCTCCTGGCCCAGGCCCCAGGCGCGGCCCAGCCGGTAGCCATAATCCTCGATCGTCCGGCCTTCGAGGCTCGGCACGGTCGCGACCACGAACTGCCGGCCGCTCTGCGCCTCGAGCGCCGCGGACTTGCTGGCCAGGTCGACGACCTGCTCCGGCGTAAGCAACTGCGCCTGGTCGACCACGCGCCCGGTCAGCTTGGGGAATGTCTGCGCCGACGCCGGAGCGGCGAAGAGCAACAGGGCAACCGTCATTGCGAGCGCAGCGAAGCAATCCAGGAATCGCTGGATCGCCACGTCGCTACGCTCCTCGCGATGACGGAGTGGGTTCACCTCAGCCGGCGGTGTTGAAGTCGACCTTGGGCGCTTCCTGCGCGCCCGCCGCCGCCTCGAACGGCACCTTGGGCTTGGCGCCGTAGAAAATCTTGGCCCCGATCGCGTCGGGGAAGGTGCGGATGCGCGTGTTATACTGGCGCACCGCCTCGTTGTAATCGCGGCGCGACACCAGGATCGAATTCTCGGTGCCCTCGAGCTGCGCCTGGAGCGTCAGGAAATTCTGGTTCGACTTGAGGTCGGGGTAGCGCTCGAACGTCGCGAGCAGCCGCCCGAGCGAGGAGCCGAGCTGGTTCTGCGCCTGGCTGAACGCCTGGACCTTGGCCGGATCGCTGAGATCGTCGGCGCTGAGCTGGATGCTGGTCGCGCGGGCACGCGCGTTGGTCACTTCGACGAGCACCGTCCGCTCCTGCTGGGCATAGCCCTTCACGGTGTTGACCAGGTTCGGGATGAGGTCGGCGCGGCGTTGATATTCGCTCTGCACGTTGGCCCAGGCCGCATTGACCTGCTCCTCGGCCGTCGGGACGCTGTTGAGCCCGCAGCTCGCGAGCATCAGCGCGGCGAAAGCGGCGGTCACGGCTCGCCACAGCGAGGCCGCGGGAGAGAATCGGGCAAGCGCGGTCATCTGATGGTCCCCTTCGATCGCGTCACGTGGGCAGCATAACTAGAGGCGCGCCCGCTTCGTTTCAATGCTGTCTTAGATCAGCAACACAGTTGGTGCGGTTTCCTTCGGCGCGATCGGCGCTAATGTCGGAGCGCCGACAGACTGAAAGGGGGCCGCAATGCTTAAGGACTTCCGCGCGTTCATCGCCAAGGGCAATGTGCTCGACCTCGCCGTCGCCGTGATCATCGGCGCGGCCTTCGCCAAGATCGCGACGAGCCTGACCGAGGACATCATCATGCCGGTGGTCGGAGCGATCTTCGGCGGACTCGATTTCTCGAGCTACTTCACTTTGCTCGGCCCGGTGCCCGACGGCTACCGCGGCAGCCTCAAGGATTATGCGGCGCTGAAAGCGGCGGGCGCGCCGGTGCTCGGCTGGGGCGAGTTCGTGACCGTCGTCATCAACTTCCTGATCCTCGCCTTCATCATCTTCCTGCTGATTCGCGCCGCGACCAAGGCCATGCGCCGGCAGGAAGAAGCTGGCGGCCCGAGCGAGGTCGAGCTGCTGACCGAAATTCGCGACGAGCTTCGGCGGCGCTAGAGCCGGATCAGCGTCTCCGGGATTTTGGTCGAGCCCGGGCCGACGTCCCAGTGGACCGCGCGCCCGAGCGCGTGGGGCGCGGCGCCGTCCTCGCTGTTGTTGGTCAGGATCTCGCCGTCGGTGACGACGGTGAAGCGGCCCTGGGCGCGGGACACCGGGCCATCCTTCATTTCGCGCGCCGCAGCCGCGCCGGCGCGCGCGGCGATCGGTCCGGCGCCGCCGGTGAATGCCGGCGCCGTCACCAGCACCGCGCCGTCGGCGCGGCGCCGGATCGCGACGAACGGGATCAAGAGGTCGTTGTCCGGCAGCGCGGGAAACAGGAAGTCCTGCGTCGCCCGCCCCTCGAAATGATAATCGACATCGAACACGCCCTTGCCGCGATAGCTGACCGACCGCCAACCGGCATATTTCATCAGCTTGGCCGCGAACGCGCGGTTGGATGCGTCGTCCAGGCCTGGAAGCCCGAACGCCTTGGCCATCTCTTCGGCCTGCTGCCGCTTTTGCGCGGCTTGCCTGTCGTGATTTGCCTTCTGCTCCGCGACCTCGGCACCGGTGCACGGCCGGTCCTTGCCCTGTTCGTCCGCGCAATGCGCCATCGATGCAGTCCACGGCTCGGCCTTGTCCGCGTCCGGCGGCATTTGCAGCACCATCTCGCCGCGATAGTCGAGGGTGAACCCGCCGTCCTTCCTGAGGGTCAGGTCGGACGCGAACTTGCCCGGTCCCCACAGGCAGCCGGTCAGCGGCAGCGAAGCCGCCGCAACGAAGATGCGCTTTGCCCAGCAATGCATGGCGTTCCCCCCTGGCCGGGAGCCTAGCGCGATCGGCGATGAAGGAAAGTGGGAGGCTTCTGTTGCCCGGCGCCTCCCGTGCCGCTGGAATCCCCTTCTGTTGCCCGGTGGGGTCCAACCGCGCTTTAACCTTGTAACTTCAGTCCGTTGGGACGTCGGTTACGCGGCAATAGCGAGCGCCTCGTTATCGTTGGCACTTGTGGTTATGAGCCGTCACGGTGGCTCAATCCGATCGGCAACCGGGCCTTTATTGCACTCGTCGATCCTGTTTCGCCCCCATCAGCAGCCCCCGCGAAAGCGGGGGGCTGGTGGTGGAGGCGCCGGGGTACTGCCCCCCGGGTCCGAAGTGCCTATTCCACCCAATCATCTACCGACATAGCCGGTTGCCCGGCACCGCTTAGATAGGGAAATTGCGACGGAATCTCAAGGATTCCGCGCGTCCGGCGGGGGCGCGGGCGAGACAAATGCCACTGGAAACGGCCCGCCCGGTGCTGTTATGTCGGTGCGTGGACATCCGATCTCTAGGGGACCCAAGCACATGAAAAAACTCGCCTTTGTTCTCGCCGGCACCGCCGCTCTGTCACTCGCGGCGTGCAGCGGCAACAACCAGGACCAGGTCAGCAATGCCGAGATGAACCAGCCGGCGGCCGACCTCAACCAGCTGTCGAACGAGGCCGCGATGGACGCCGCGAACAGCGAGGCGGCGGCGCTCGGCACGCAGCAGGAGCAGCTGGAGAACGAGGCGCCGGCCGACGACAACACGACCAACCCGACCGACGCCGAGGAGCAGAACGTCAGCGGGATGTAAGGTCTTCTGCCGGGGACAGTCCCCAGGCGGGGACAGTCTCCAAATTCATGCATGAGCCGTCCGGGCGGGCGTCCGGGCGGCTTTTCCTTTGCCGCGCCCGCCCCTACCAGCGCGGCCATGGCCGACGACGCAATTCCCGCGGCGACGCTGATCGTGGTGCGCGACCGCGGGAATGGTCCGCCCGAGCTGCTGATGGTCGAGCGCGCCGAAGGCATGGCCTTCGCCGCGGGCGCTCTGGTGTTCCCCGGCGGGCGCATCGACGATCAGGACCGCGCGCTCGGCGGAGAGCTCGGCGTCCACCCGGCCGCGGTGGCGGCGATCCGCGAGACGCTCGAGGAAACGGCGATCGCGGTCGGCATCGCTCCGCCGCCGGGCGCGCCCGACGCCCAGCGGATGCAAGCCGCGCTGCTCGAGGATCGTCCGTTCGGCGCGCTGTTGCGGGACAGCGGGTCGGCGCTCGATCCGGCCGCGCTGACGGCCTTCGCGCGCTGGGTGCCGAAATTCCACGCCGTGCGCCGGTTCGACACCTTGTTCTACGTCGCCGAAGCGCCTTTCGGCGACTGGCGCCCCCAGGTCATCGCTGGCGAATGCGCCGGCGCCTCATGGGTCGCGGCCGCCGAGGTGCTGGAGCGCGCGGCGCGCGGCGAGGCGCGGCTGATCTTCCCGACCCGGCGCACGCTCGAGCGCCTCGCCCAGCATTCGACCTTCGCCGGGATCCGCGCCGACGCCCTCGCCCATCCGATCGAGCCGGTGACCCCGTGGGTCGAGGAGCGCGATGGTGAAAAGTTCATCACCATCCCCGGTCATCTCGGCTTTCCGGTCACGCAGGAGCGGCTCGACGGCCTGTGGCGCGGCTGAGGCGTGCCCCCGAGTCGCGGCTTATCCACATGCAAAAAGGGGCCCGCCGAAGCGGACCCCTTTCGCGTCTCAATCCCCCTGAGACCTATTTCAGGTGGTTCGAGAGATGCTTGTTCATCTCGAACATGCTGACCCGGTCCTTGCCCCCAAAGACTCTCTTCAGCTTGTCGTCGGCCATAATTTCCCGTTTGTTTTGCGGGTTTTGCAGGTTGTTCTTGCGAATGTGATCCCACACCTTCGAAACCACCTGGCTGCGCGGCAGCGGAGCGCTGCCGGTGATCGCCGCGAGATCCGACGAAGGTTGAACCGGACGGGCCAGCCCGCCCCCTGCTTTACGACCAGTCCCTTGTGCCATCAGGCCCTCCTGTTGTTCCTCCTCTTCGTAGAGCGCAACTTGAAGGCCTTTGCAATGCCGTAGCAGAGCGAAATTCAGCGATTTTCCACTCCGAACGGAACGACCCGGTTGGCGGCGTCGTGGCCGATGTCGGCGCGCCCGCCGAAAGCAATGCCGGAGCGGCGGCACCAATCCGCGACGACCTCGACTTCGTCAGCCGCGAAATTCGGATCGTTCTCAAGCACATCGGAAACGCGGCCCAGACGCAGTCTCAGGACTTGCCGGACGTTGGGGCTGGCGGCGACATGGAACAGCGTCCGGTCGATCCGGTAGAGCTGCTCGCTCACCTCCTCGATCAACAGGTCGACGCCGCTGAATTCCGGCTCCAGCGGAGTCCCGAGCAGGTTCGACAAGACGGTCAGGTTGAACGCCATCGCCGGCCGCCGAAGCTCGGGCTCGAGGCTCGCCGGGTCGCGTTTCACCAGCCAGTCGAGCGCGCGGGCGACGGCCGCGTCCCCGCCGTCGCGCAGCGCGTCCTGCGGCATCGGCCCCCAGGCGACGTCCAGTCCCGCCTTGTGCAAGCCGGCGAGCAGGAAGCCCGCGTCGCTGTAGCCCATGTAGGTCTTGCCCCGCGCCGCGTCCGGCAAGTCGGCCAGTGCGGCCTCGGCGATGCGGTTCGACCCATAGCCGCCGCGCGCGAACCACAGCGCGTCGACCGAAGCGTCGGCCATCGCCTCGCGCAACGCCGCCAGCCGCGCGTCGTCGCTGCCGGCGAAATGGCCGTCGCTGAGGAAGCATTGCGGGTGGATGAGGAGCTCGCAGTCGCGCCGTTCGTCGACGATCGCCTGGACGTGCCGGGCGGCTTCGCGCTTCAGCGGGCAGCTTGGGGCAACG
>DASTID010000008.1:0-10405 GCA_035717905.1 Sphingomicrobium sp.
GCGGTGCTCCAGATGCCGTAGGCGCGGCCGCGTTCGCGGTTCGAGAACCAGGCGGTCAGCACGACCGCGCCGCCGGGCGCGCCGAAGCTCTGGAACCAGCCGTTCAGCCCCCACAGCAGCGCCGCGAGCCACAGCGAGCTCGCGAAGCCCATGCCGATGTTGCACAGGGCCGTCAGCACGAAGGTGACGGTGAGCACCCGCCGCAGGTTGGCGTGGTCGGCCAGGAACCCGTTGGTCAGCTTGCCGAGCGCATAAGTGTAGAACAAGGCCGAGCCGATCATGCCGAGCTCGGCGGGGGTGAAGATGCCGCCGTCGATCAGCGGCTTTTTGACGATTCCGATCGCCAGCCGGCACATGTAGATCAGCGCGTAGCCGACGGTGATCGCGAGCATGACCCGGATGCGGTTGCGCCGATAGATTGCGTCGACGTCCGCCGGATCCTGAATCCGGGGCGCCTCGGGGCCGGTCGAGAAATAGCGCAGCAGCGCTACCACGCGACGGCTTTTCCGATAGGCTTCACGCGAACTCCCCGGTGAATCAGAAGACGGCCCTTAGGGTCAGCATGACCTGCGTGGACGTCTCCTCGTGCTCGATCTCGAACGTGTCGACATTGCCGGCGCGCTGGTTCTCGATGATGTCGAAGCCCGTGTCGCCGTCGAAGTTGCGTTCCCACTGCAGGCTGCGCGCGTCGAGCAGGTTGTTGCCGCTGAGGCGGACGACGACGTTGCTGCCGATCCGCTTCTCGACATAGGCCTCGAGGTTGCCGCCATAGACCTGGAATTCCTCCTCGCCGAGGAAGGTGCTCCGGGCGCGGCCCTGCTTACGGAAGCTGAAGCCCGCCGAGGCGCCGACGGTCGGGAAGTCCTGGGTCAGGCCGAAATTGTAGACATATTTGGGCTGCCCGTCGAACGGCACCTTCTGGCCGGTGTTCGGCTCGGTGCGGCTCGACCACAGCCGCGTGTAGTTGGCGAAAATGCCGGTATTGTCCATGCCGATGAAGGTCAGCGGGGCGCTCAGGTCGAACTCGAAGCCGTAGACCTTGCCCTTGCCGACATTGTCGAAGGTGTAGATGCGGGCGCGGCTTTCATCGCTATCCGGCTCCGCGTCGGGGATCGATGGAATGCCCGTGTTCACCAGCGAAATCAGGTTCTTGACCCGCCGGTAGAAGAAATTGACGCCGACGACGCCGCGGTGGAGGCGTTGCTCGAGCCCGACGTCGGCGCCCCACGCGGTCTCGAACTTGAGGTCCGGGTTGCCGATCGTGACGTCATTGTCCTCGGGATCGTCCACCTGCTGGAACGGCACCACCTGGTCGATGTTCGGGCGGCGCACGGTGTGGGCGATGCTGGCGCGCAGCTGCGGCCCCGCGCCGAGCGGGATTTGCACGTGCGCCGAAGGATTGAGGTGGAACTCGCTCGCGGAGGCGGATTCGACCTCGTCTTCGGTGACGTCCTGGCGGATCCGCTGGCGCGTCTTGGTATATTCGGCGCGCACGCCCGCCTGCGCCTTGGCGCCCCCGCCGAGCTTGAATTCGGCGAGCGCGAAGCCATCGAGCCGGCGCTCGCGATAGTTGAACACGCTCTCGACAATCGAGGCGTCTTCCTCGTCATCGAGGTCTTCGCCAAGCGTCTGCCCGAACCGCCGGCTCTTGAGCTTGCCCGCGGTGCCCAGCTTGACGCTCCAGTTCGCCCATTCCTTCTTGAACGCGGCGTCGCCGGAAAGCTCGCGGTCGATCGAGTCGAGATGCTCGATCTCGATCAGCTCGGAGTCGAAATCGTCGAGGTTGAGGTCGGCGTCCTCGAGCGTGTCGAGGTCGACGTCATCGTCGTCGAGCTCGAACGTGTCGTTCGCGCTCTTGTCCTTGAACTGCGAGTAGCGGAGCTCGGTCTCGACGCTCATCCCTTCGCCGAACTTGGCTTCGTACAAGCCCGACAGTCCGAAATTGGCCTGCCTGTGCGGCTCCTTGCTGATTTCGAGGGAATCGATGTCCCAGCCCTCGTCGAACACCGGGTCCTCGTCGTCATTCTCGGGCCGTTCGAGGTTGATCGTCTGCTCGGTGTCGGTGCGGCGCGTGCGGATGTAGAAGCCGTCGAACCTCAGCTTGCTCTGCTCGCCGATCTCGAACGTGATGTCCCCGTTGAGCGACAGGTCGAAGCTGCGGCGGGTGTCGAGCTCTTCCTGTCGCTCGACCGCGATCGAACTGTCGCGGTCGTGTGGCTCGAAAAACTCGCGCCCGGTGATGCTGTCCTCGAAACCGGGCACATTGTCGTCGAACACTTCCTGGCGCGTCATCTTCGGGTTGTAGCGCTGCTGCGCGTCGACGGTCAGCGACCAGGCGACGGTCTCCGCCTCGTTGCGGCCCGACCAGGACACGGCGCCCGAGCCCTTGAAGACATTGGTGTCGGGGAAATAGAGCAGGCCGGCGCGGGTGATCACGCCCGGCGGAAGGCTGGTGCCGTCCTTGAGGATGATGTTGATCGTGCCGCCGATGCCCTGGCTGTCGATGTCGGCCGTGGGCGAGCGGATGATCTCGATCCGATCGATGATCTCGGCCGGGATGCGATCGACGAACACGGTGCGGTCGTTGCCGGCGCCGGGGATCGGCCGGCCGTTGACGAGAATCTGGGTGAAGCCCGCGCCGAGGCCGCGCAGCGCCGGCACGTCATATTCGCCGATGTCGCTGCCGAACGACACGCCCGGGACGCGCTTCAGCTCGTCGCCGACCGAGGTGGGTTCGAACTTCTGGAAGAATTCCTGCCCGTAGGTCAGCTCGGGCGCGATCGTGTCGGTGCGGTTGCGGTAGATCTGCTGGCCGATGATGACGATGTCCTCGAGCGAGCGGCCCGGCTCGGCGGAAAGGCCGGGGTTCGTCGGGACGGCCGGCGCGCCTTGCGCCTTGGCATCGCCTTCGCCTGCGGTCTCGGCGGCCGGCTCCTGGTCCGGCGCGGGCTGGCCGGGAGGCGGCTCCGTCGGCGGCGGCTGGGTCTGAGCCCCCGCCGCCTGAGCCAGCATCAGCGCAGTCGAAAACAACAGTCCTTTGAGGACATGCGAATTGCGCGTCATATTCCCCTCCGAGCGCTCGACCATCGACCCTCCACGATGGAATTCGGATGATTGAACAGAAAATTCCAGAATGCAACACTTTTGGAATTCGTCTTGCACATTGTGAAGGCCGTCGGTAGCTAAACACGAAGATTGGTACGCCCCGGAGATTATGATGATGCGGTGCTCGGCGCCCTTCCTTGCCCCTGTCGCAACGTGCCTCGCGGCGGCGCTGGTCGTTGCATCCTGCGGCCGGACCTCGACCGGTGAGGAAACCGACGCCTCCGACGCGCCCGAGATGACGACCGGGGTCGGCACCCCGGTCCATGCGGCCGTCGAGACCATCGCGGTCGGGACCGCGAATGCCGACGCCGCGGACGACCCCGCGATCTGGGTCGATCCCGGGAACCGCGACCGGGCGCTGGTCTTCGGCAGCGACAAGAAGGCGGGGCTCTATGTCTACAAGCTCGACGGATCGGTCCACCAGCATCTTGACGGCGGAATGCCGAACAATGTCGACCTTCGCTCCGGCTTCGTCGTCGATGGCCGTCCCCAGGTCCTCGTTGCCGCCAGCGACCGCAGCAAGGAGCGCTTCGGGATCGCCTTGTTCCTGATGGACCCGGACTCGCTCCAGACCCGCTTTTGGGGAGTCATTCCGACCGATCTGGTGGAGCCTTACGGCCTGTGCCTCGGCAGGCGGGGGAATTCGTTCGTCGCGATCGTCGACGGCACCGACGGCCAGGTTCGCCAATTGCGGATTGCCGTCGGGGCGGATGGCAAGCCGGCCGCGACGGAGGAGCAACGCTACGCGGTCGGCAGCCAGACCGAGGGGTGCGTGATCGATGACCGTACCGGGCAGGTCTACATCGGCGAAGAGGCGAAGGGCATTTGGCGGTACCCGCTCGATCCGAAGGCCGGCGCCAGGCGAGCCCGGATCGCGACTGCCCCCAGCGCCGAACTCACGCCCGACGTCGAAGGGCTCACTCTGATGCGCGACGGCGCCAGGACCTGGCTGCTGGCCTCGAGCCAGGGCGATTCGGCCTTTGCCGTGTGGCAGGTCGACGGTCCTCCGCGCTTCGCCGGACGGTTTTCGGTCGTCGCTGGCGGCGGCATCGACGCGGTGACGGGCACCGACGGGATCGACGCGCTGGGGGGCCCCATCGGCCCCTATGCGGCCGGCGTCGTCGCGGTGCAGGACGATCTCGACGAAGCGCCCGGCCGGACCGGCGAGCGCCAGAACTTCAAGTTCATCGACTGGCGCGAGATCCGCAGGGCGCTGAAGCTGGAACAATGAACGGGTCCGCCGCTTCCCCGGGTTCGAACGGCGCCCTGCTCGCAATAGCACGGTGACTGCACAACAGCCTGTGGGTCCATGCGTTGAGTGCTGGCTGGGGCGGCAGGATTCGAACCTGCGAATGCCGGTACCAAAAACCGGTGCCTTACCACTTGGCGACGCCCCAGCAGGCGGGCCGCGATGCGGGAAAGGCGGCGCTTATAGCTTCACTGGTGACCAAGGGAAGCGCCGCGGCTGACGAGGCCGTTCGCCGCGGCGACGTCAGCCGTGCGCCGCGACGTCCGCGAGATAATTAGCGAGTTCCTCGCTGCCGCCGATCCGCTCGCCGCCGATGAACACCTGCGGCGTGGTCGAGACACCGAGCTCGGCCATCAGGACGTCGGCTTCCATGCGCGTCGCGAGGATATGCTCGGCGATGGTGAAGCCGGCCTGCTCGAGCAACTGCCTGGCCCTGACGCCATAGGGGCAGACATGGTCGGGCAGGACCATGCGATAGAGAATCGCTTCGCGGCGCGGCATCGGTTCCTCTGGCAACAAGACGTCCCATGCGAATGCCGCCCGTGCGCGAAAGTTGCTTCTCACTGCTCGCCGCGCCGCTATGGCGAGCCTGACGAGCGACGAGGGGCCGGATGAACCCGCTTTACGAGCAGATGCAAACCAGCGTGTTCGAGCGCATGTCGGCGCTCGCGGCCAGGCACGGCGCGGTCAACCTCGGCCAGGGGTTTCCCGATTTCGGCTGGCCCGACGCGATCCTCGATGCGGCGGCGGAGGCAGTGCGGGACGGGTCCAACCAATATCCGCCGTCGCGCGGTCGCCCCGAGCTGCGCGAAGCGGTCGCGGATCATTACAACCGGCATTACGGCGAGCGGCTCAGCGCGGACCATGTCTGCGTGACCAGCGGCGCGACCGAAGCGCTGGGCGCGGCGATCCTCGCCACGGTGCGGCCGGGCGACGAGGTGGTGATCTTCACGCCCGCCTATGACTGCTACGCGCCGACGATCCGGAGGGCAGGGGGCACGCCCGTCGAGGTCGCGCTGCGCCCGCCCGAGTGGCGGATCGATGGCGCCGCGCTTGCCGCGGCCGTGTCGCCCAGGACCCGTGCGATCCTGCTCAACAATCCGCACAATCCGACCGGGCGGCTGTTCGCGCAGGACGAGCTGGAGACCGTGGCCGCGGTCGCGCGGGAGCACGATCTGATCGTCATCAGCGACGAGGTGTGGGAGCATCTGCTGCTCGAAGGGCAGCGCTTCACGCCGTTCGCGTCGCTGCCGGGCATGGCCGAGCGGACGATCAAGGTCGGCTCGGCCGGCAAGATCTTCTCGCTGACCGGCTGGAAGGTCGGGTGGATGGTCGCCGCGCCGGAGCTGGCGACCCTCGTCGCGCGCGCGCACCAGTTCCTGACCTTTTCGACCGCGCCCAACCTCCAGGCGGCGGTCGCGTTTGGGCTCAACGACGGCGACGCATGGATCGCGCCGATGCAGGCGCGGTTCGCGCGCGGCCGTGACCGGATGACCCAGGGCCTGCGCGACGCCGGCTTCACGGTGCTGCCGGCCGCGTCGACCTATTTCCTGTGCGTCGACCTCGCAGCTTCGGGCATTTCTCGCGACGACGAGGGGTTCGCGAGCGCGGCGGTCGAGCAAGCGGGAGTCGCGGTGGTGCCGTTGTCGGCCTTCGCCGAGCGCGATCCGGCGCGGCACCTGGTGCGCCTGTGCTTCGGCAAGAAGGACGAGACGATCGACGCGGGCGTGGCGGCGATGGCCAAGGCCAAGGCGCTGTTCGCATGAGCCCTGCCGACGAAGCTGCCGCCATGTTGCGGCAATTCGGCATCGCGAGCGCCGGCGAGCTCGCCAGCGTCTCGCCGATCGACGGCAGAGAGATCGGCCGCGTCGCCGCGGGCGACCCGCACGACGCCTGCGCCAAGGCGGCGGAAGCGTTCCTCCACTGGCGGACCGTCCCCTCTCCGCGTCGGGGCGAGCTGGTGCGGCTGCTCGGCGAGGAATTGCGCGCGGCGAAGGAGCCGCTGGCCCGGCTGGTGACGCTCGAAGCGGGCAAGATCGTCCAGGAAAGCCTCGGCGAAGTGCAGGAGATGATCGACATCTGCGACTTCGCGGTCGGCCTGTCGCGCCAGCTTTATGGGCTGACCATCGCCAGCGAGCGGCCGAGCCACCGGATGATGGAGCAATGGCACCCGCTCGGCCCGGTGCTGGTGATCAGCGCGTTCAACTTCCCGGTGGCGGTGTGGGCGTGGAACGCGGCGCTGGCCCTGGTGTGCGGCGATCCGGTGATCTGGAAGCCGAGCGAGAAGACTCCGCTGGCCGCGCAAGCGGTGATGGCGCTGGTCGGGCGCGCGCTCGAACGCTTCGGCGATGCGCCGGGCGGGCTGGTGCAATGCGTCCAGGGCGGCCGCGACGTCGGCGAGGCGCTGGTCGACGATCCGCGCATCGCCCTGGTGTCGGCGACCGGGTCGTGCGCGATGGGGCGGGCGGTCGGGCCCCGCGTCGCGCAGCGCTTCGGGCGCGCACTGCTCGAGCTCGGCGGCAACAATGCGGCAATCGTCTGCCCGTCGGCCGACCTCGACCTCGCCGAGCGCGCGATCCTGTTCTCGGCGGCGGGGACGGCGGGACAGCGGTGCACGACGCTGCGCCGGCTGATCGTCCACGACAGCATCGCCGAGAGTCTGGTCGAACGGCTCCGGCAATTGTTCGCGGCGGCGAAGGTCGGCGACCCGCGCGAGCCAGACACGCTGATCGGCCCGCTGATCGA
Source organism: Sphingomicrobium sp. (assembly GCA_035717905.1). Lineage (GTDB taxonomy): Bacteria > Pseudomonadota > Alphaproteobacteria > Sphingomonadales > Sphingomonadaceae > Sphingomicrobium. Next base: position 7,100 of record DASTID010000008.1, read on the forward strand.
CGAGCCCGCGTTCGAAGGCATGCGCCGGGTGCTTGGCGACGGAATTGAGCGCGTCGATGCGGTTCCTGGCGGCTTCTACGTGCGCCCGGCGATCGTCGCGCTCGACCGCCACGAAGGCGCGGTGCTCGAAGAGACGTTCGCGCCGATCCTCTACGTCCTGCGCTATCGCGACTTCGACGAGGCGCTTCGCCTGAACAATGAAGTTTCACAGGGGCTTAGCTCGGCGATCTTCACTAACGATCTCAAGGAAGCCGAGCGCTTCGTCTCGGCCGCGGGATCGGATTGCGGCATCGCCAACGTCAACATCGGGCCGTCGGGCGCGGAGATCGGCGGCGCGTTCGGCGGCGAGAAGGAGACCGGCGGCGGCCGCGAGAGCGGATCGGACGCGTGGCGCGCCTACATGCGGCGCCAGACCAACGCCATCAATTACGGAAGCGACCTACCGCTCGCCCAGGGCGTCCGATTCGACATCGCCCCATAAAGCCAGCTTCTCCTCGGCGAGGAGCACCGGCCAATGGCGGCGGAATTGCTGCTTCCACGCCTTGAGCGCCTGCGGCTCCATCGGCGGCGAGATCAGATAGCCCTGGACGAGGTCGCAGCCGAGCTCGCGCACCAGCCGCAGCTGGTCGATCGTCTCGACTCCTTCGGCGGTCGCGGTGAGCCCCAGCCCGTGCGCCAGCTCGGTGATCGACTGAATGATCAGGCGGCAGTCGCGCGAGCGGGCGACGTCGGCGACGAATGCCTGATCGATCTTGACCTCGGTGAAGGGCAGCTGGCGAAGCTGCATCAGCGACGAATAGCCGGTGCCGAAATCGTCGATGGCCAGGCCGATGCCCTTGATCCGAAATCGCGTCAGCGTGTCCATCAGCTTGATCAGCGGCTGGGTCGCGCCCTCGGTCAGCTCGAGCACGATGCGGTCGGTCGGCACCTCGAGCGCGCGGCACATGCGCTCGACCAGGTCGGGAAAGTCGAGATGCTCGAGGCTGAGCGCCGAGATGTTGAACGCGACGCAGGTATCGATCCCCTCGTCGCACCAGTCGAGCCACTGGCGCAGGATCGTGCGCAGGCCCCAGTGGGTGAGATCGTCGATCAGGCCGTGCCGCTCGGCCAAAGGCACGAAGCGCGACGGCTCGATCGGGCCTAGCTCGGGGTCGTCCCACCGGACCAGCGCCTCCACCCGGGTCAAATGCCCGTCGCGGAGCGAGACCTTGGGCTGATAGACCATGTGGAGCCGCTGCTGCTCGAGCGCCGTCTCGAAACCGTCGAGCAGGCGCGCTTCGGCATTTCGAGTCATATCACGAGGGTCGCCTTGAGCCGCGTCAGCATGGCTTCGAGCTCTTCGAACCGGACCGGCTTCTCGATCGGTCCGGCCATGCTGAGGCCGAGCGCTTCGCCCAGGCGGAACGCCGATTCGAGCACGCGCCGGTCGAAGCCGCTGACGATCAGCACCGGTGAGCGGTAATCCTGGTCGGAGAGGAAGCGCAGCAGCTCGACTCCGTCCATTCCCGGCATTCCGAGGTCGAGCGCGACCATGTCGGGGCGGCCGCCGAGGAATTCGTTGCGGAACTCGCCGTCGTCGGAGGTGACAACCGGGTCGAAGCCGCTCGCCGACGCGGCGTTCGCCAGGAAATCGGCAAGGACCGGCTCGTCGTCGATCAGCAGCAACCGCGGCCGCGGCATCCAGGCTCCTCTCTCCCTGCGCCGTTGAGTGCGCCTCAACCGCGGGTAAGGTCAATTGCAAGAAACGCTCTTTTAACCGTGCCTATCCTAGAGTCCCGCTTTGGCGCGGTTTCCCCGCGCGTGGAGATGTGATGTTCGCATCCTTGATCCGCCGGAAGTCGGCTGGCCGGGACGACGCTAGCGACGAGAGCGCGTTCGAATCGACCACGGTTTCGCTGTCGACCGCGGTGCCGCGGCCGGCCGAGCGCCGCTCCGATGAACGCGTCTCGGCGATGCTGCGCGTCGGCAAGCTCATCCACGCGAGCGGCGAGCAGCAGCTGCTCAAAGTCAAGAATCTTTCGGCGGGCGGCTTGATGGCGATCGTCGGGCGCCCCCCGGAGGTCGGCGAGCATGTCGACGTCGAGCTGTCGTCGCAGAAAATCCCGTCGTCGGTGGTGTGGATCCGCGACGACATGATCGGCCTCAAGTTCGACCAGAACGTCGACCTTGGCGAGCTGCTCGCCGGGCGCAAGCAGCGCCACGGCTTCCGCCCGCGCCCGCCGCGGCTGCAGATCCCGTGCAAGGCGTCGGTCCGCGTCGACAAGACCTATTACACGGTCGACGTGCACGACATCTCCCTGGGCGGGATGAAGGTCGAGCCGATCGGCGAATATTGCGTCGGCAAGCAAGTGGTGGTGGTCGTCGAGAGCCTGCGCCCGATCAAGGGCGAGGTGCGCTGGTACGCCGACCGCCGCGCCGGCATCGTGTTCGACCAGGCGCTCGAGTTCGAAGAGCTCGCCGAGTGGGTCGGCAAACGGCTCGAGCTCGCCAGCCTCAAGGCCTCTTACAAGAACGGCTGACCGATCCTATTTCGCTGCTCCACAAGAAGGAGCGGACAAATGGCCGAGGAAGTCGCGGTTCTGGCGGGCGGATGCTTCTGGTGCACCGAGGCGGTGTTCCTCGACGTCATCGGCGTGAAGTCGGTCGAGAGCGGCTATACCGGCGGGACGGCCGCCAACCCGACCTACAAGCAGGTGTGCGGCGGCGATACCGGCCATGCCGAGGCGATCCGCATCACCTTCGATCCCGAGCAGCTTAGCTACGGCGAGCTGCTCGACATCTTCTTCGCGACGCACGACCCGACCCAGCTCAACCGCCAGGGCAATGACGTCGGGACGCAATATCGGTCGGCGATCTTCCCGCAGAACGAAGGGCAGGAGCAAGCGGCGCGGGCGGCGATCGCCCGCAACAATCCCGATTACGGCGACCGGATCGTCACCACCATCGAACCGAAGGGCGAATGGTGGCCGGCCGAGGACTATCACCAGGATTATTGGGCGACCGAAGGGCAGCGGAACCCTTATTGCATGGCGACGATCCCGCCCAAGCTGCAGAAATTGCGCAAGAGCTTTCAGGCTCGTGTCAAATCGGCAACAGCGCAGGCGTAAAGCCCGGCCCGCCCCCGCGATGCCCCTTCGGTCCTGATGCCGTTCGTGTATGCAGTGCCCAACAGGGGAGGGGGCGGGCTTCGGTCCGCCCCCATTTGCGTCAGCCCCATTTGCGTCAGGCCGACGCGCGCTTCAGCCGGTCGTTGATCGCAATCCCCAAACCCTGATCCGGAACCGGCGCGACCGCGATCCGCGGCCT
>DASTID010000009.1:0-11187 GCA_035717905.1 Sphingomicrobium sp.
AGCTGGATCGCGAGAGCGCCCGTGTCGCGGTCGCCCGGGTCGTCCAGATAGGGCAGCGGCCGCGGATCGCCGTGCGGCCGCTCCGGCATCGCCTTGCGGAACGGCGCGAGCGCCTGCGGGCTGACGACCCACGGGCTGACGCTGGTCAGGAAGTTCTTGGCCAGGAACGGCCCGAGCGGCTGATATTCCCACGCCTGGAGGTCGCGCGCCGACCAGTCGTTGAGCAGGCAGTAGCCGGCGATGTGATCGGCGGCCTCGCCGATCGGGATGGGCGAACCGAGATCGTTGCCTTCGCCGATCCAGATGCCGAGCTCGAGCTCGTAATCGAGGCGGCGCGACGGGCCATATTCCGGCGCATCGACGTCGGGCGGCTTGCGCTGGCCGCTTGGGCGAATGACCGGCTCGCCCGACGCGCGCACCGAGCTGGCGCGGCCGTGATAGCCGATCGGCACATATTTGTAGTTGGGCAGCAGCGGGTTGTCCGGCCGGAACTGCTTGCCGACATTGGTCGCGTGATGGATGCCGACGTAGAAGTCGGTGTAGTCGCCGATCAGGCACGGGACGTGCATCCGCGCCTCGGTCTGGCCGATCAGCTCGGATTCGACGTCATCGCGGTAGCGCTCGTCGGAAAGCAGGTCATGGAGCCGCTGGCGAAGCCGGCTGTGGGCCTCGGGCCCGCGCGCCAGCCACGCGTTGAATACCGGCTGAGACAGGTCCTCCCGCCAGTCCTCGTCGAGCAAATCGGCGATCCCGACGAGGTCGAGCACATAATCGCCGATCGCGACGCCCGCGCGCCGCCGCCGCTGGCCGACCGAGAAGATGCCGAGCGGCAGGTTCTCGATCGGAAAATCGCTTCCGTGCGCACTGTCGACCCAGCTGGTCACGGCAGCTTCGCCTTGGGGAAACCCGCCCAGGCCTCGTCATAGTCGGGTTGCGCGCGCTCGAGCGCCCAGTCGGTCGGGCGATAGGGCCAGCAGGTCTCGACCATGAACGCCATCGTGCCCTCGATCTTGCGCGGCTCGAGCTCGGCCGCGCTCGCCTTCTTCCAGCTGTCGACGTCGGGGCCGTGCCCGCTCATCAGATTGTGCAAGGACAGGCCGCCGGGCGCGAAGCCTTCGGCCTTGGCGTCATAGGCGCCGTGGATCAGCCCCATCGCCTCGCTCATGACATTGCGGTGGAACCAAGGCGGGCGAAAAGTGTCCTCGGCGACCATCCAGCGCGGCGGGAAGATCACGAAATCCGCGTTGGCGCGGCCGGGCACGTTGCTGGGCGACGTAAGCACGGTGAAGATCGACGGGTCGGGATGGTCGAAGCTGACAGTGTTGATGGTGTTGAAGCGCGACAGATCGTAGCGGCACGGCGCGTAGTTGCCGTGCCAGGCGACTACGTCGAGCGGCGAGTGGTCGAGGCTCGTCGTCCACAAGGCGCCAAGCGATTTCTGGATGACCTCGGTCGGCTCGTCTTTGTCCTCGAACCAGGCGACCGGCGTTTCGAAGTCGCGCGGATTGGCGAGACCATTGGCGCCGATCGGCCCGAGCTCGGGCAGGCGGAACGGCGCGCCGTAATTCTCGGCGACATAACCGCGCGCCTCGCCATCGGGCAGCCGGACGCGGAACTTGATCCCGCGCGGGACGATGGCGATCGACCCCGGAGCGACGTCGAGCCCGCCAAGCTCGGTTTCGATCCGGAGCGCGCCCTGCTGCGGGACGATCACCAACTCGCCGTCGGCGTCGACGAACAGCCGGGCGTCCATGCTCCGCGTCGCGCGGTAGAGGTGGACGGCGCAGCCTTCGAGCTCCTGCGGCGCGCGCGCATGCAGCATGGTCACGAGGCCGTCGACGAAATCGGCGCCATCCGGCAGCTCTGGCGGATCCCAGCGCAGGCGGTTTGGCGCGAGCGGCGACGCCGACGGCGCGGCGGCGAATAGCGGGGCTCCTTCGTAGCGGGCGAACGGGCGGTGATCGGCGGTCGGCCGCATCCGGTACAGCCATGAGCGGCGGTTCTCGTGGCGCGGCGAGGTGAACGAGCTCCCCGACAGCTGCTCTGTATAGAGGCCGAAGGCCGGACGCTGCGGCGAGTTGCGGCCCCTGGGCAGCGCGCCCTCGACGGCCTCGGTTTCGAAATGGCCGCCGAAGCCGGTCATGTAGCGCAGCGCGTCGCTCATCCAGCGGCGGTTAGTGCGTCGGCGGGGGAAACTCAAACGGGCGCGGCCCCGATGGAGCCGCGCCCGCGCGCAGACGGGGACTCGCGACCCGTCCGTGCTTGATCGAGCGAGGGTGCGTCAGCCGTGGTTGACGTTGACGTCGATCTGGTCGGGGACCTCGATGCTGGTCTTGTCGCCGCCGAGGCCGAGCTGGCCGCGGAACAGGAACAGCAGCACCAGCACGACGATGATCAGCAGGACGACCGCGAGCACACCGCCGCCTCCGCCGCCGCCGTTGCCGGTCTCCACCACGGTCGTATGTTCGCGCTCGACATCGTCGCGGTCGTTGTCGGCCATGGAAACTCTCCCTGTGTTCACCTGTTAACTTGGCGAAACGAACGAACCGCCGCGGTCGCGGTTCCGCGACAGGAGAGACCATGAAAAAGCTCAGGATTCTCAGCACGATCATTCTGCTTGCCGGCTGCCGCGAAGCGCCCGAGCAGGCGCGGCAGGCGAACGACAACAACCTGGCGGAGGCGCCGTCGGCGCCGACGCCGACCGAGTCCGCACCGTCTTCAGATGCGGCGCAACCGCCTGCGTCGGGAACGCCCGGCGGGCCGTCCGGCGACCGGGCGCCGCTGCCCGAGCCCAAGGGGCCGATCGACCCCAAGAGCGTCGAGGCCGCGGGCCAGGTCGTCCAGCATTATGGCGCGCTGATCGAGCGGGGGCGCTGGGATCGGGCCGAGGCGCTGTGGGGGGACGCCCGGTCCGCGCAGCTGTTCTCGACCGGGCTTCGCGCGGATTTTCGCGAGGTTCACCTCGAGATCGGCGATCTCGGCCGGACCGAGGGCGCCGCCGGGTCGATCTACACCAATGTTCCGGTGACCTTCTATGGCGCGTCGAGGCGCGGCGAGCCGGAGCGCCGGCCGGCGGCAGTCGTGCTCCGCCGAGTCAACGACGTGCCCGGCTCGACCGAAGCGCAGCGGCGCTGGCACATCGAACGGATCGAGCCCAGGCCGGTGCGCTAGGCTTCCCCCGCCTCGTCCTCGTGGACGATCTCGCGATGCGGGAAGCGGTCGCGGATCCGGCTGTTGAAATAGACGCCCTTGGCGAAAGCCGAGCGAAGCGTGTCGGCGACCTCCGGCGGGACGTCGCAATAGACGTAGCGCCGGCCGGTCACGAACTCGACCCACAGCTCATTATTGTCCGGGCAGTAAACGAAGCGGCGGATCACCGTGGAGGGCATCCGCCCTCAACGCATCAGGCCGCGTCGGGAGCCGCGATCCGCGAACGCGAGCGGCTCAGCGCTCCGGCCATCCCGCCGAGCGCAAGCGCCGCGCCGAGTATGGACGTCGGAGTCCATCTGTAATCTTCGAGCCAGGTCGAGAAACCCATGGCGATGATCGGCACCAGCACGCTCGAATAGGCCGCCTTGGCCGGGCCGATCTTGCGCACCACCGGATAATAGAGGCTGAAGGTCAGGACCGACGCCGCGAGCGCGAGGTAAATGAGACCGGACCAATAAACGGGACTGGAGTCCCACGTCGGCGGGCCGGTCATCGCCCAGGCGACGAGCGCGTCGATCAATGTCCCGGCGGCCATCGACCAGGCGAGCATCGAGAACAAGGGAAAGCGCCGAATCTCGGGCCGCGCCTGGAGCACGTTGGCGGTCGACGCGCCGAGCATGCCGACGATCGTCAGCCCGATCCCGGAGACGATCTGGCGGGCGCTGGCGCCATGCTCGTGCAACTCGTGCGCGAACAGCAGGATCATGCCGGACACCGCGACCAGCGAGCACCACACGAAGCGCATCGTCGGGCGCTGGCCGAGGAACGCCCAGCCCATCAACGTCGCCGGGATCAGCAACAAGGCGAACACCGTCGCGACGACTCCCGACGTGATGTGCTGCTCGGCAAGATAGACGGCGTTGTAGTTGACGCAGAACTGGGTGAAGCCGAGCACGGCCGCGGCGACGATCCCACCGCGCCCGAGCCGCAGGCTTTCGCCTTTCCATGCCGCGAGCAGCGCCATCGCCAGGGTCGAGATGAGGAAGCGGTAGGCGACCGACCATTGCGGGGAGACGATGCCGAGCTGGCCGCGGATGACGATCCACGTCGAGCCCCAGATCAACGTGAAGACGATGAACGGCACGACGACCGAGCGAAGCTCATCGCCCGGCGCGCGATCCGCAACGAGAGGCTCGAGCTTCATCGCCCGAGCAAATAGCCGGGGCCGCGCCGGAGCCGCCAATCAAAGCGTCCGCGACGCCGATAAGCAGCTCTTATGCGGCGGTTCACAGCAGGCTGATTGCTTCGGCGAGCTGAGCGACGGATTGCGGGTCCTGGTCCCAGCTCGTCACGAGGCGAATCTCGCCGGGACCCCAGTCGTAGAAGTCGAAGCCGTCGGCGCGCAGCCGCGTCGCCTCGTCGCCAGTGACGCGCAAGAACAGCTCATTGGCCTCGACCGGATGGACCAGGCGCTGCGGCGCCGCTTGCGCCAGCGCCTGCGCGGCCGAGTTCGCGGCGCGCGCATTGTCGAGCCAGAGGTCGTTCTCGAGCAAGGCGAGGATTTGCGCGGCGAGCGCGCGGCCCTTGGACAGCAAATGACCGGCGCGCTTGCGCCGCACGGCGATCTCGTCGGCGACCTCGGTGCGGAAGAGGACCAGCGCCTCGGCGTTGAGCCCGCCGTTCTTGACGAAGCCGAACGTCAGCGCGTCGACGCCCGCGCGCCAGGTCACGTCGGCCGGCGTTTCGCCGGTGCTGGCGAGCGCGTTCGCGAGCCGCGCGCCGTCCATGTGGAAGGCGAGGCCGCGCTCCCTGGCGACCTGCCCGAGCGCGGCGACTTCCGGCGCGCGGTAGACCAGGCCGTATTCGGTGGCGTTGGTGATCGACAGAGCGGCGGGCTGGACCTGGTGCACGTCCTTGCGGACGCTGTCGCAGGCGTCGGCGACGGCCTGCGGCGCGATCTTCGCGCCGGGGCCGTCGACCAGCAGCAGCTTGGCGCCGCCGGTGAAGAAACCAGGCGCGCCGGCTTCGTCGACCTCGATATGGGCGTCGCGGTGACAGATGATCGAGCGATAGGGCCGGCACATAGCCGCGAGCGCGAGGCAGTTGGCGGCGGTCCCGGTCGTCACCCAGAAGGCGCGGACCTCGGTCTCGAACAGTTCCGAAAAGGCTCCGTCGAGCCGCCGGCTCCACGCATCCCCGTCATAGGCGATGTCGGGCCGGTTCGCCGCGGCGATCGCCTCGATCACCTTCGGGTGCGCGGCCGCGGCATTGTCGGAAACGAAGCTCATCCGCGCCGCATGGCGGCGGCGAAGGGGAGCGTCAATCGGCGCGGGCCGGCTTGTCGTCGCGGATTTCGCGCGCCTGTGATTTGCGCCGCCGCAGATTCTCGCGCAGCGCCGCCGCCAGCCGTTCCTCGCGTTCCTTGTCTTTGGCAGTCATGCCAACCACCTAGCGCGGTCCGCCGCGGGTTGACAGGGCGAGGCGCGCACCGTCATAGGCCCCCGACTTTCCGGACAAAATGCTGCCGTAGCTCAGTGGTAGAGCGCATCCTTGGTAAGGCTGAGGTCGTGAGTTCAATCCTCACCGGCAGCACCATTGCCCCCTGGAGCTGATCCGGGGGATCAGCGAAGCGGGCGATCGCCTGCAGCCAGTCCGGGGGACTGGCGAAGCCGAAAATCATTTACCCCTCCACCATGCTTTCGCATGGTTCCCCTCCCCACCGCTCCGCGGCAGGGAGGAATAGGCGCTTAAGGCTCGCGGTCGCGCAGCGGCGGTTCGCCGAGCGCGCTTTCGATCCCGCCGGCGATCGCATCGCCGATCCAGATCACGCCGCCGAGCAACAGGATCGCCAGCGAGAGCAGCAGTGCGTCGGTCACGACTCACCTCCTGATTCTGCTTTAGCTGCAACGCGTTAAACGAACAATTAATTCGTTGCGGGAATGTCGCGAAATCGGACGAGCGTAGGCCCCTCCACCATCTTTCAGATGGTCCCCCTCCCCTGCAAGTGCAGGGGAGGATATCAGCGCGGGCGGTGGGTCGTGTCCTTGCCCGCGGTGATGAACAGCGCGACCACCGGCCCGTCGGCGTCGGCGGTGTGCCAGGCGCCCGGCGGGTTGATCGCATAATCGCCGGGGGCGAGCGCGATCGACTGCTCCGCGCCGTCGCGTAGCTCCTGGTGCAGGGTCATATGCCCCTGGATGCAGCACACGACTTCGTCGCCGGCCGGATGCATTTCCCAGCTGGTCCACGGCTCGTCGAAGCGGAACAGGCTGACCAGCCGGCCCTCGTCGAGGTCGTCGCCGTGGCGCCGAACGTAATCGTCGTACCATTCCATCCCGGTGAACTTCGGCTCGGCGACGGCCCTGGCGCCGAGCCCGAGGTGGATCGGAAAGTCGAACAGGGACTTGCCCCGCACCTCAGTCGCCGATCGGCGCGCAGGCGGCGCGGAGCCATTCGAGGTCGCTTCCAGAAAGCGTCGGCCCGATCTTCGCCAGCACGTGTGCGTGGTAGCAGTTGAGCCAGATCAGCTCCTCGCCATCGAGCATCTGCACGTCGATCAGCCGCCGGTCGATCGGCGCGAAGGTCAGGGTCTCGAATCCCAGCATCTCCTTTTCCGCGCCTTCAATCTCGCGCGGCACGACCAGCACCAGGTTCTCGATGCGGATGCCGTATTCGCCGGTCTTGTAATAGCCGGGCTCGTTGGAGATGATCATGCCCGCCTGGAGCGGCTCGTCGCCGCCCGACTGCGAGCTTCCGACCGGCGAGATGCGCTGCGGCCCTTCGTGGACCGCGAGGAAGCTGCCGACTCCGTGCCCGGTGCCGTGGGCGTAATCGAGCCCCGCTTCCCACAATGGCCGACGCGCGAAGCTGTCCAGCTGCGACCCGCGCGTGCCCTTGGGGAAGATTGCGGTGGCGATCGCGATATGGCCCCTGAGCACGCGGGTGAAGCGGTCGCGCATTTCCTCGGTCGGTTCGCCGATCGGCACGGTGCGGGTGATGTCGGTGGTGCCGTCGACATACTGCCCGCCCGAATCGATCAGATAGAGCGTGCCGGTCTCGAGCTTGCGGTTGGTCTTTTCGCTCGACTTGTAATGGACGATCGCGCCGTTGGGCCCCGCGCCCGAAATGCTGTCGAACGACAGGTCGCGAAGCTCGGGGCTTTCGCGGCGGATCGCCTCGAGACGGTCCGACGCCTTCAGTTCGTCGACGTCGCCCTTGGGCGCCTCCTCGTCGATCCAGTGGAGGAAGCGGGCGATGGCCGCACCGTCGCGCTCCTGCGCGGCCTTCTGGCCGGCGATCTCGACCGGATTCTTGAGTGCCTTGGGGAGGATCGTCGGGTCGCGCAGCGGCAGTATCCTGGCGCCGGCCTTGTCGAGCGCGTCGAAGATCGCCGCGACCGCGCGCTCGGGGTCGACGACGACGGTCTTGCCGTTGAGGTCGGCCAGCGCCTGTTCGAACTCGCCGCGCTCGTGCAGCCGGACGCCGTTACCGAGATGCTGGCGAACCTCGGGCGCGACCTTCTCCGACGCGACGAACAGGTCCGCCGTGCCGTCGGCGTTGACCAGCGCATAAGCCAGCGCGACCGGCGTGTGGGTAACGTCCGCCCCGCGGATGTTGAACGCCCAGGCGATTGAATCGAGCGCCGAGAGCACAGCCGCGTCGGCATGATGCTGGTGCAGCCAGTCGGCGATGTCGGTGCGCTTCTCGGCCGCCGACTTGCCGGCATATTCGTCGCTCTGGACGACGAGATGCGCCTTCGAGGCTTCGGGGCGGTCGGTCCACACCTGGTCGATCGGGTTGCGGGTGACCGGCACCAGCTCGGCGCCGCGGCTGGCGAGCGATGCCTTCGCCTTTTTCACCCAGTCGCGGGTGTGCAGCCACGCATCGTAGCCGATGCGCGCGCCTTCGGGCGCATGCTGCTCTAGCCATTCGGTGACGCTGGTTTCCGGGACGGACTGGTAGCTCCAGTCCTTGCCGTCCACCTGGCTTCGGACCTGGAGCGTGTAGCGTCCGTCGACGAAGATCGCGGCTTCCTCGGGCAGGACGACGGCAGACCCGGCCGAGCCCTGGAAGCCGGTCAGCCAGGCGAGCCGCTGCGCGTAGCTCCCGACATATTCGCTCATATGCTCGTCGGTCAGGGGCACGACGAACCCGTCGAGCTTCTCGGCCTTCAATTGTTCGCGAAGCGCCTTCAGGCGGTCTGCATAGCTGGACATCGGAAAAAACTCCCGTTCGCCCTGAGCTTGTCGAGGGGCTGGTCTTCTTACTAGGCGCGTAAGACAAAGTGCAGGTCTTCGACAAGCTCAGCCCGAACGGAGATAGGAAGTCTTGAACAAAGTCCCAGAGCCCGCTGCCCCGCCGACCGCCGAGCAGCGCACCTACAGCTACGAACGCCACGGGGTGACCATCGAAGACCCGTGGCACTGGCTGCGCGATCCCAAATATCCCGAGGTCGATGACCCGGACGTGCTCGCCTACCTCAAGGCGGAAAATGCCTATTTCGAGGGCTGGAAGGCGCAGCAGCAAGGACTGCTCGACCAGCTGTTCGAGGAGATGAAGGGGCGGATCAAGGAGGACGATAGCTCGGTCCCGATCCGCGACGGCGATTTTTTCTATTGGTGGGCGTTCACTCCCGGCGCGCAATACCGAACTTGGTACCGCAAGCCCGTCGGCGGCGGCGCCGACGAAATCATCTTCGACGAGCCGGTCGAAGCGGAAGGCCGCGAATATTTCCGCCTGGGCGCGCTCGAGGCCAGCCCGGACGGCAGGCTGGCCGCGACGCTCGCGGATTATGACGGCTCGGAGCGGTTCGAGCTGCGCATCCGCGACCTTGCGACCGGCGAGGACGTCGAGACCGTGACCAAGGTCGGGATCGGCCAGCCGGTGTGGACCGGCGACAGCGGCGGGATCGTGTTCACCGAGGTCAACGACAATTGGCGCAGCTATCGCGCGCGCTACCACCGGCTCGGGCGGCCCGTGGACGAGGATGTGACGCTGTACGAGGAGATCGAGGAGCTGGGGTTCAGCGTCGGGCTGGGCAAGTCGCAGGACAAGAGCCTGATCTTCGTCTCGACCGGCGACAATGCGACCAGCGAGGTGCGCTTCGTCAGCGCCGACGACCCGTCGCGGCCGCTGACGATGATCTCGCCGCGCAAGGCAAGTCGCGAATATCATGTCGACGCGGCGCACGGGAAATTGTGGATCCACACCAATGACGACCATGTGAACTTCCGGCTGGCCGAGGCGGACGTCGCCAATCCCGGCGAATGGCGGACCGTGATCGCCGGGTCGGACCGGGTCTATCTGACCGGCGTCACCTCCTACCGCGACCATCTGGCGATCAGCAGCCGGGTCGACGGGCTCGACCAGCTGACCTTGCGCACCTACGCGGACGAGGAGACGCGGATCCCGTTCGCGGAAGCGAGCTACACCGCCTTCTTCCACGGCAATCCGGACTATGCGCCCGACGCCTACCGGCTCGGCTATTCGTCGATGGTCACGCCGATGACCACCTACGATTATCGGCCCGAAAGCGGCGCGCTCGAGGTGCTGAAGGTCCAGGAAATTCCGTCGGGCTATGACGCGTCGCAATATGCGACCGAGCGGCTGATGGTCGAGGCGCGAGACGGGGCGAAAGTGCCGGTGTCGGTCGTCTACCGCAAAGGATTCGAGAAGGACGGCGAGGGCAAGCTGTTCCTCTATGCTTACGGCGCTTACGGCCACGCGGTCCCGCCGGCGTTCAACTCCAACCGGATGAGCCTCACCGACCGCGGCTGGGCGTGCGCGATCGCCCATATCCGCGGCGGCGACGACCTCGGCCACCAATGGTTCCTCGACGGCAAGCTCGCCAAGCGGACCAACACGTTCAACGATTTCGTCGACGTCGCGAAAGGGCTGGTGGCGGCGAAGTTCACGAAGGCCGGCCGGATCGCGATCAACGGCGGCTCGGCCGGCGGCGAGCTGATGGGCGCGGTGGTGAATTCGGACCCCGAGCTGTGGGGGGCGGTGGTCGCCGACGTGCCGTTCGTCGATGTCCTCAACACCATGCTCGACGACACGCTTCCGCTGACCCCCGGCGAGTGGCCCGAATGGGGCAACCCGATCGCGGACGAAGCGGCGTTCGAGTACATCCGCAGCTATTCGCCCTACGATAATGTGCGCGCCCAGGATTACCCGCCGATGCTGATCACCGGCGGCCTCACCGACCCACGCGTCACCTATTGGGAGCCGGCGAAGTGGGCAGCAAAGCTTCGCGCGACCAAGACCGACGGCAACCTGCTGCTCTTGAAGATCAACATGGGCGCGGGGCACGGCGGCAAGTCCGGCCGCTGGGACAAGCTCCACGAGGTCGCCGAGACCTACGCGTTCATCCTGACGCAGGTGGCCGATTGACCCGCCCAAGGTTCGAATTGACCTTCACCGCCGCGCCCGAGCACATCGACGAGCTGGGGCACGTCAACAATGCGGTTTGGGTGCAGTGGATGGAGCGGGTCGCGGTGGCGCATTGGGAGGCGCTCGCAGACCCGGCGCACAAGGACGCTTATTATTGGGTCGTGGTACGGCACGAGATCGATTATTTGCGCGCCGCTCACGAGGGCGATGCAATCACCGTGCGGACCTGGGTCGGCGAGGCTCCCAAGGGCGCTCGCTTCGACCGTTTCGTCGAGTTCACCGGCGCGGACGGCAAGCCGCGCGTTCGGGCGAGGACTCAATGGGCGATCATCGACAAGGCCGCAGGCCGGCCGATCCGCGTGCCTCCCGAAGTTGTGGCGCCGTTCGTTACGGTGGAGTAAGCGGCCGCGCATGGCTCGCCCCATACTCTATGATTATTACCGCTCGTCCGCCGCTTACCGCGTGCGAATCGCGCTCAACCTGAAGGGCGTCGACTATGAAAGTCGCCAGGTCAGCCTGGTGGACGGCGCACAGAAATCCGACGAATATCGCGCGCTCAACCCGCAGGGTCTGGTGCCGATGCTGGAGATCGACGGCCATCGGCTGACCCAGAGCATCGCGATCATCACCTATCTCGACCAGCGC
>DASTID010000010.1:0-2725 GCA_035717905.1 Sphingomicrobium sp.
CCCGCGACGAGGCCGGTGTCCCCGGGAGGAAGACCGCAGATCGCGCGGATATGTTGTTCGAACTGCGAGGTAACCGCGCCCTCGATCGTCCAGTGGCCGCTGTTGTGAACGCGCGGCGCGATCTCGTTGACGACCGGCCCGTCGGCGCTGGCGAAAAATTCGGCGGTGAGCACGCCGACATGGCCGAGCGCTTCGGCGATGCGCAGCGTCGCCTCGCGCGCTTCGGCGACCGGGGTCGCGCCGCGCTCGCTGCACGCGACGGTCGACCGGCGCAGGCTGCCGCCGCGGTGCTCGTTCTCGGGCGAATCCCAGATAGCGTGCCTGCCGTCCGCCCAGCGCGCGACGATGACTGAGAATTCGGCGGTGAAATCGATCCCGGCTTCGGCGACCGCCGGCTCCTCGCCGATCGCGGACCAGGCTGCCTCGGCCTCGCCGCCGGAGCGGATCCAGGCCTGACCTTTGCCGTCATAGCCCCAGCGACGGGTTTTCAGGACGAGCGGCACGCCAAGCGCCTCGACCGCGGCCCTTACGTCGGTGAGGCTGGCGACGGCGAGCCACGGGGCGACTCGCGCGCCGCATCGCTCGATGAACTGCTTCTCCTTCGCCCGGTCCTGCGCGACCGCGAGCGAGCGGGTGGCCGGCCGCAGCTTCTGCCCAAGCACTTCGAGCGGCTCGACCGCGACATTTTCGAACTCGTACGTGGCGACATCGACCTCGGCGCCGAACCGCTCGAGCGCCGCGCGGTCGTCGTAGGTGGCGCGCGTGAAGTGCGCCGCAACATCGGCGGCGCACGGGCGCTCGTGCGGGTCGAAGATGTGGCAGCGATAGCCGAGCCGCGCGGCGGCGACGGCGAGCATGCGCCCGAGCTGGCCGCCGCCGATGATCCCGATCGTTGAGCCGGGCGCGATCGTCATTCGGGCGCTTCGGCCACCGATCCCGTCAGCTTGTCGCGCCAGGCTTCGAGGCGCTGCGCCAGCGCCTCGTCGCCGGTCGCGAGCATCGCCGCGGCGAGCAATGCGGCATTGACCGCTCCGGCCTTGCCGATCGCCAGGGTCCCGACCGGGACGCCGGCGGGCATCTGTACGATCGACAGCAGGCTATCCATACCCTTGAGCGCCTTGCTTTCGACCGGCACCCCGAGCACCGGGAGCGTGGTCATCGACGCCGTCATGCCCGGCAAATGCGCCGCGCCGCCGGCCCCGGCGATGACCAGCTTCAAGCCCCGCTGCTTCGCCGACGACGCATAATCGTAGAGGCGCTTCGGGGTGCGGTGCGCGGAGACGATCCTGGTCTCGTGCGCGACTCCGAGCTCGCCGAGCGTGTCGGCGGCGTGGCGCATCGTCTCCCAGTCGGACTTGCTGCCCATGATGATGCCGACCAGCGGCTCGGTCATTGTCCCGCCCTGACGCACTTTACGAGAAGCGGCTCGTTTAGGGGGAGGACATAAGCTAGGCAATTGCCGGCGGCCGCTTGCCGGAGAAGATTCGGCGCCGGCCGTGAAGTTGCTGGATTTTCAAGCGCTTGGATTCGCGCTATCGAATCGGCTGATGAGGGGGGTGGTCTCGGGGGCCATGTCTGACCAGGTGACGGAGGAAGCGGACGTGGGTCGGCTGATCGAGGAGATCGGCCGGTTGCGCGGCCAGGTCGCGCAGCTCGAGGAGCGGGTCGAGACGCTCGACCAGCTCGCGCACCAGGATAGTTTGATCAACCTGCCCAACCGGCGCGGCTTCATGCGTGCGCTCGACCGGCTGATCGACCGCGTGCGGCGCTACGGCGAAGATTCGGCGATGCTGTTCGTCGATCTCGACGGTTTGAAGATGATCAATGACTGCTTCGGCCACAAGGCCGGCGACCAGGCGCTGATCCAGGTCGCCGAGCTGCTGGTCGGCGGGGTGCGCCGCAGCGACGTGGTCGCGCGCATCGGCGGCGACGAGTTCGGAATCCTGCTCGCCCATGCCGACGAGCCGAGCGCGCAGGAGACCGCGGCGCGGCTGACCGGCCTGATCTGCGGCTGCGATTTCATGCACGAGGGCGAGGTGCTGCCGCTGAGCGTCGCGATCGGCGTCGGGATGATCGGCCCGGACGACGAGCCCGAAGCGATCATGGCCCGCGCCGACGAGGCGATGTACCAGAGGAAAGCCGCGGCTTGATCGTCCTCCCCTCGATTTCGAGGGGAGGTGGCAGCGAAGCTGTCTGAGGGGTCTCAGCAACGCAAGAAGACCCCTCCACCGCCTTCGGCGGTCCCCCTCCCCTGCAAATGCAGGGGGGATATCGTTTACGTCAGCGAATAGCGCCGCTCGACGGTCAAATCCTCGGCAAGCTCGTAGACGATCGGCTGTCCGGTCGGGATTTCGAGGCCGACGATGGCGTCGTCGCCGATGCCCGACAGATATTTGATGATCCCTCGCAGCGAATTGCCATGCGCCGAGACGAGCACGCGCTTGCCGGCCGCGAGCGCCGGGGCGATCTCGGCTTCATAATAAGGTACGGCGCGGGCGATCGTGTCCTTGAGGCTTTCAGCGCGCGGGACCGAAACATCGGCGTAGCGGCGGTCGGCGCGCACTTCGTAGGGGCTGTCCTCGGGCAGCGGCGGGGGCGGAATGTCGTAGGAGCGGCGCCAGATTTTGACCTGTTCCGCGCCGACCTTGTCGATCATTTCCTGCTTGTTGAGGCCCGTCAGCCCGCCGTAATGGCGTTCGTTCAGCCGCCAGTCCTTGGTCACCGG
>DASTID010000011.1:0-3577 GCA_035717905.1 Sphingomicrobium sp.
CTGGCGAGCACCGCCGCCATCACCGCATTCTCGGTCGCGCCGACCGACACCACCGGGAAGCTGAAGTCGCCGCCCGGCAGCCGTCCCTTGGGCGCGGTCGCCTTCACATAGCCGGCGGCGAGCTCGATTTCGGCGCCGATGCACTCGAGCGCTTTCAGGTGCAGGTCGATCGGCCGGTCGCCGATCGCGCAGCCGCCGGGCAACGACACCGTCGCCTCCCCCGCCCGCGCCAGCATCGGCCCCAGCACCAGCACCGAGGCGCGCATCTTGCGCACCATGTCGTAGGGCGCGACGGTCGAGACGATCTCGTCGGCCTGGAGCGTCATCCGCCGCCCGTATTCGCCCTTCTTGACCCCGGCGACGCTGGTCGAGACGCCGAGCTGGTTGAGCAGATGGCCGAACGTGTCGACGTCGGCCAGGCGCGGCAGGTTGGTCAGCGTCAGCTTGTCTTCGGTCAGCAGCGCGCACGGCATCAGCGTCAGCGCGGCGTTCTTGGCCCCGCTGATCGGGATTTCGCCGTTGAGGCGCTGCCCGCCCTTGATCCAGATGCTGTCCACGCGCGGGGGTTTAGCCGCTGGGTGCGGTTGCGCAAGAATCCACGACCGTTCGCCCTGAGCTTGTCGAAGGGCTGCAGTTTCTTCCCGTGGAAGGAAAGACAGTCTTCGATGAACTCAGGACTTAGGCTCGCTTCTCTCGCCTAAGCCTTCTCCAGCGTGCACTGCAGCGGGTGCTGGTTCTCGCGCGCGAAGTCGATCACCTGCGTGACCTTGGTCTCGGCGACCTCATAGGTGAACACGCCGCACACCGCGACGCCCTGCTGGTGGACCTGGAGCATCACCCGCGTCGCGTCCTCGATGCCCATCGCGAAGAACCGCTGCAGCACCAGCACGACGAACTCCATCGGCGTGTAATCGTCGTTGAGCATCAGCACCTTGTAGTTCGACGGCTTCTTCGTCTTGGGGCGCGTGCGCGTCGCGACGCCGGTCTCGATTTCCTCGATACCGTCGCCATTACCGGGGTCGGTGGCCATCATCGTCCAACGCATCATGCCGTCATAAAATATGGCAAGCTCGAAAAGTGCCGCAAGCCGGGTGTAATCCGCGCGGCTTAAAAAAATGGCGGCCGCTCCGAAGGGGGAGCGGCCGCCGACAGTCGTTGCCTGACTTTTAGGAGGGGAGAGGGTCAGGCAACGAGGGTATTGAAGCGCTCGGCATTGGCCGTCGCGCGGTTCGAGATCGGCTGGAACGCCTCGCCGGCGAGCTTGACCAGCGATTCGGTCAGCTTCGAGGTCTCGGCGACCGCGCGGTCGAACGAAGCGCGCGCGAACTCGCTCTGCAGCTGCAGATATTCGGTCGGCGACTTGGCCTCGGCGAGCGAGCGAATCGCGTCCGCCGCCTGCTCGACGCCGTCGCGGCTCGACGCCACGACGTCCTGGCCGATCGAGCGCGCGCCCTCGCTGGCGACGCGGCCGGCCTCGACCACCGCCTCGACATTGGCACGAGCGAGGTCGGCGAGCTCCTGCGCGACCTTCTGGCTCTTCTTGGCCAGCTCCTGGTTGCGCACGCTGGCGTCGGCGAACAGGCTCTGGAACGGCGCGAACGCCGGGACGGCGTCGAAGCCGCTGAAGAAATTGGTGTTGGTCATGGTTTCAATCCTTTCCTGCGCCGCCGCGGAAGTCCTGCGGGCGGCCTTGCGGGTCTTGCGAGCGGTGCGGCGGCTCGCGGCCTTCTGGGCCACGGCCTGGCGCTTCACACGGCGGGTGGTCGCGGCCCGCTCACGCTTGGCGACCGCGGCGCTTTCCTTGACGACCTTGTCGGCGGTGTTGGCGACCGCCTCGGCGACCTTCGCGGGCGCTTCGGCTGCGGCCTGCGCCTGGATCTTGGTGTCGTCTGCCATGTAATGTTTCCTCTAATATGTTGCACTGCACAATATAGGGTGCGCTGCGGCATTTCAAGGGCTTTTTTGTGCGCTGCAGCATCCGGCCGCTTGACGGGCACGGCTCGCCCGAAGCAAGAGCGGCCATGGACGATCCCGACCTTTCGCCGACCCGCTCGCGCCGCGGCCTGCTGATCGTCCTCTCCTCCCCGTCGGGCGCCGGCAAATCGACCATTTCGCGCCTGTTGCTCGACGCCGATCCCGAGGTGACGATGTCGGTCTCGGCGACCACGCGGCCCAAGCGCCCGGGCGAAGTCGAGGGGGTCGACTACGACTTCGTCGATGACGCGCGGTTCGACGCGATGATCGAAGCCGGCGAGTTCGTCGAATGGGCCCACGTGTTCGGCTACCGCTACGGCACGCCCAAAGCCCCGGTGAAGGATGCGCTGCGCGACGGCCGCGACATCCTGTTCGACATCGACTGGCAGGGGACCCAGCAGCTCAAGGCGGCGATGGGCGAGGATCTGGTGTCGATCTTCCTGCTGCCCCCGTCGATGGCCGAGCTCGAGCGGCGCTTGCGCGAGCGCGGCACGGACACCGAGGCGGTGATTTCCGACCGGATGGCGCGGGCCGATGCCGAGATCAGCCATTGGCCCGAATATGAATATGTCCTCGTCAACGAGGACACGGCGGAATGCCTCGCGCAGGTCCGGTCGATCGTCGAGGGCGAGCGGCTCAAGACGCGGCGCCAGGCCAACCTCGTCGCCTTCACCCGCTCGCTAGGCGTTGCGCACTGATCTTATCCTCCCCTGCATTTGCAGGGGAGGGCGACCGCCGAAGGCGGTGGAGGGGCCTTCTTCCGCTTCGAAAGACCCCTCCGTCCCCAAGTGTCGCGGGGGCCACCTCCCCTCGAAATCGACGGGAGGAAAATTATTCCAGCAAGAGGAGGAAGCGCGCTCCGGCCATGAAGTCGCGCTTGCGGTTGCCGAGCGCGGCTTCGGCTTCCGCGTCGCCGCCCCATTGGTCGAGCTGCCATTGCTCGTCGACGCTCACCGCCTTCCACGCCTGGTCGGCGGTGATCGCTTTCTCGAGCACCGCCAGCGCCGCGACCAGCGAGCCGCCGATCGTCACCAGCGGCGACAGGCCGGCGAGCCGGAACGGATCGAGCGCCGCAACCGCATGCGACAGCCGCTCGACCGTCGCCTGCGGCTGCGCGACGTGCGCCAGGCCGGACGTGGTGCAGAAATCCACGTCGTAGCGGCGCCGCGCCCACGCCAGCAGCGAATCCCACCGCTCCTCCTGACGCTCGACCAGCGCGCGCGGGCCCTCGGCGCGGTAGCAGGCGAGGTCGGCCTCGGCGTAGCGCGCGAGCCCGGCCGCGAACGCCGCTGTGTCGGGCGCCACCCGGTCGATCGCGGCGTTGGCGATCCCGGTCAGCGGCATTGCCCGCGGATCGATCGTCTCGCCAACATCGCGCCACTCTCCGGCGATGGCAGCCGCCAGCGCCTCGGACGGGACCACCAGCGGCGAACGTGCCGGTGTGCGCACCGGACGCCCGTCAAGCGCGATGCCCCAGCCGCCGCCCTCGGGCTCGACCGAAACCGCCTTCCAGAACCGCTTCATTCCTTGTCGCGGTCCTGCAGCTCCCAGCTTTTCTTGAGCAGCCTCGGCGCGAACAGCGCGTCGATCGCGCCGAGGATCG
>DASTID010000012.1:0-7569 GCA_035717905.1 Sphingomicrobium sp.
GAGCCGGTGACGTTGGGCGGCGGCATCACGATCGTCCACGGCTCCTTGTCGCCGCGCTCAGGCCGGAACAGCCCGTGCGACTCCCAATGCGCGTACCAGCGCTCCTCGATCGCCCTGGGGTCGAAGGTCTTGGGAAGCTCGCTCATGCCGGGGCGGTTAGCGGGGCGTGAAGAGAGCGGCAACCGGCAAGCTCCTCCCTATCGCGCAGCGATGGGGAGGGGGACCGTCGAACGAAGATTCGACGGTGGAGGGGTCTTCTTCCGTCCTGACAAAAGACCCCTCCACCAGCTTCCTTGGTTCCCCTCCCCACGAAATCGTGGGGAGGATGATCAGAGCGGCTTGCCGGTGATCCGCGAAATCTCGCGCTTCACATGCTCGTCGACCATTCCTGGCAGATGATCGTCGAGCCATTGCTTGAGGATCGGGCGGAGCATCTCGCGCACCATGTCCTCGAGCGGGTTAACCGGGCTTGCCGCCGGAATCGTCGCGGCCACGGTCTCGAGCTGCTCGAGCGCCTGGCGGCTGTGGCCGGCGGCATCCTCGTCGAGCAGCGGCGGGCCGAGGTCGGCGGCGGGGGCGAGCGGCTGGTCGAGCTCGAGGATGTCGTCGTCGGCCGCACCCTCGTGCTCGTGCCCCAGCGGCTCCTGGTCGGGCGCGGGCTTCGGCGCGCCGGAAACGCGCAGCTCCTTCTCCTCCGCGATCACCTTTTTGATCGAGGCGAGAATGTCTTCCATCGAGGGTTCGCGGCCGGGGGTCTGCATGAGGCGCGGGCAGATATCGCTTATTGCTGCGGCTGAGTCACCCCTGAGGTCACCACCGGCTCGGTCAGCACCGTGCCTGGGACGGTCTGCGGCGTGACCACCGGATTGGGCGGCAGCTCCTGCGGGGTCACCGTGCGCGTGGCTACCGGCGTGTGACGCCGGTCCGACGCCCAGTCGCTCCAATTGTTGGCGACCCGGCGGTAATTGCCGAGCGGGTCGTAGAGCGGCCCGCCGTCGAGCCCGAGATCCTGCGCTTCGGCCTGGCCCATCGCGTTCAGCAACTGGAAGCCGGCGACATAGGCGTCGCGCTTGGCGCTCACCAGCGCGACCTGCGAGTTCAACAGCTCCTGCTCGGCGTTGAGCACGTCGAGCACGGTGCGGGTACCGACGCTCTGCTCGGCGCGCGCGCCTTCGAGCGCGAGCTCGTTTGCCTGGACGGCGACGGTGTTCGACTGAATCGCCTTTTGCGCCGCCTCGTAGCTGGCGAACGCCGAGCGGGTGACGGCGACGACGGCGCGCTCGGTGCCGATCACCGTTTCCAGCAGCTGGCCCTCGAGCGCCTGCGCGCGGCGGACGTTGGCAGCCGGCAGCCCGCCCTGGAAAATGGGGATCCGCGCGTTGAGGCCGACCGCGGTCTGGGTGCCGCTGTTCGGGCCGACCGCGCCGCCGAGGTCGTTGAGATAGGTCCCGCTGCCGACCGCGGAGAGCGTCGGCAGGCGCCCAGCCTCGGCGACGTTCACGTCATAGCCGGCGGCCCGCGCCGACCGGGTGCTCGCGATCAGGTCCGGGTTGTTGGCAAGGCCGATCTGGACCGCCTCCTCGTCGGTCGACGGCAGCGGCGGCAGCGGCGGCGGCGGCGCGAGCTGGCCGGGCGCGCGCCCGATCACCTGCCGGTAGATCGCTTCGCTGGCGGTGAGCTGACCTTCGGCGGTCGCCAGCTGCGAACGGCCGAGCTGGAGGCGCGCTTCCGACTGGGCGACGTCGGTGCGGGTCAAATCGCCGATCTCGAAGCGGTCGCGGGTCGCCTCGAGGTTGGTCGTCAGCACCTTGACGTTGTTTTCGTTCAATTCGACGATCGCGCGGTCGCGGATCACGTTCATGTAGGCGGAAACCGCGTCGGTGAAGACGTCGCCTTCGATCGCGCGAAGCGTCGCCCGGCCGGCCTCAACCCGGGTTTCGGCGGCGCGCACCGAGTTACGGACGCTGCCGCCGTTGAACAAAGGGTAGCTGATGTCGAGTCCTCCCGAGACTTCGGGCCCGTCGCCGCCGACATCGAGGATGCCCTGGCGGCTGAGGTCGCGGTTGACGCCGAGCGTCGCGCTGACTTGCGGGCGGCCCGCCGCCTTGGCGATCGCCACCGTCGCATCCGTCGCGCGCAGGGTCTCCCGCTGCCCGGTCAGCGTCGGATTCGTCTGATAGGCCGAGACGAGCGCTTCCCGCAGCGTGTCCGCCGAAGCGGTGCCGGTCATCAGCGCGGCTGCGAGGGTCGCGGTCAGTAGCTTCCGATGCACCATTAACCCCTTAAAAAGCAAAGTCTTTTCGCCGTTAGAACGTAAATGCTCGCGGGGCAATGAAGCCCGGAAGCGGCGGAACCCCGGCATCGGCGACGGACAGATAGCCGAACGCCCCGCCCGCCTTGCGGCCGACGATCAGCCTCGTGATTCCGCGCTCCACGAGCGGCGCGCCGAGGCGTCCACCTTCGTCGAGCTGCCGGATCAGCGGCTCGGGCAGATGGCCGACCGCGCCGTCGATCAGGATCTGGTCGTAGGGCGCGCCCTTCGCATGACCGGCTGGGAGCGGCCCGGCAACGGCGTCGACTCCGAGTTCGCGCGCGCGGCCGACGAGATCGGTTTCGCATTCGAGCGCAACGACGTCGAGGCCGATACGCGCGAGCACCGCCGCGGAATATCCGGTGCCGGCGCCGACGACGAGCGCGCGCTGGCCCGGCTCGGGCTTCATCTGCGTCAGCAGCTGACCCAGGACCGCGGGCGCGGGAAGGAAGCGACCGTGGCCGATCGCCACTGCGCGGTCGACATAAGCGAGCGGGCGCGAATGATCGGGGAGGAAGTGCTCGCGCTCGACCTTGCCCATCGCGTCGAGCACCAGGCGGTCGGTGACGCCCAGCGGCCGCAGCTGGTTTTCGACCATCGCCGCGCGGGCCGCCGCAAAATCGGGAATAAGAGAGTGCGCCGTCATTACTGTTATATGCCGCTAATACACCTGGAGTTCAAGCTTGCGTTGACGCAACCGCCGCAGCGCGGTCGAGCGGCAGCCTCTTACCGGCGAGCGCCGGCCGCGCCAACCGCCATTGGTCGAATGCGCCTGCCCGGCCGGCCGCGCGCCGCCGTTCCGCCGCGCCGGGTGTCCGGATGCGGACGGCCGGCGTCCGGTTCCGGACGGCACGAGGCCGGCGGTGGCCGAAAACTTCAATCCAACCCCCCATTGCGATGGTTCGTTCAGCGGATGAGGGTTGCAATCTTCGTGCCAGGCGCAATGCGCGGAATGCCCGCCCACCTGGGTGAGCGGGCATCCGGGCCTGCGGACGCCGCGCGGCCGCGCGGCGGAACGCTCGCTAGAAGCGCAACCGCGCCCCCGCGTAGAACCGCCGTCCGTACACGTCGTAGGTCGCGGCGGCGGTGTCGGCTCCGGTGATGTTGAACGGCGAGCCGGAGAGGATGTTCGGCGCCTGATTGTCGAGCAGATTGTCGACGCCGGCAAAGAACTCGTAGGTCCGCGCCGGCCTGAACGATACTTGCGCGTCGAGGTAGAATTCGGGGTCGATCGAGATCGCGTGATGATCGAGCCCGAAGTTGGCGAGGAACTCCTGGTCCTCATACGACTTGCCGATGTAGGTTCCCGAGAAGCTCAGGTTCCATTTCGCGCCGGCGAAGCCGAGCGTGCCGTTGATCTTGTTCTTGGGCGTGCCGATCTCGCCCGCGAACGGATCGGGCGCGATGCCCGGCACCGTGACCACAAAGCCCTTCAGCAGATGGGTCCATGCGACCCGCGCATTCAGCGTGACGCCGCCCATCAGCCAGCCGAGACCCGAACGATAGGACAGGACGGTGTCAACTCCGCTTGCCTTTAGCCGGCTCTGGTTGAGCAGAAAGCGGTTGACGAACAGCAGCGAGCCCGAACTGTAGGCACCGACCGCCTCCGGCCTGCGGGTGATCAGGTCGCAAAAGGCGGTGTTCCCCTGGTTGTAGCATTGGTTGAGGATCGTCTGCCGCGTCGCCGACCCGATCACGTCGTCGACCTTGATGTTGTAATAATCGACCGACAGGACGAGGTTGCGCAGCGCGCCGATGCCGCGCGGCGCGATGACGACGCCAGCGGTGAGCGTCTTGGCGGTTTCCGGCCCGAGGTTGACGTTGCCGGCGTTGAAGCCGCTGATTCCCTGGTTGTCCGCCTGCAGCAGCGTGAATACGCCGTTGGCCTGGATATTGGCGAGCACGCCCGGCGCCGCGCGGCAGCGGTCGCCGACCTCGCCCCCACCGGTGAGGCCGATGCCCTCGCACGGATCGACCAGGCCGACCGGGAAGGTCTGCGACGGACCGGTGAACAACTCGCCGATGTTCGGCGCTCGGGTCGCCTTCGCATAAGTTCCGCGGAAGCGGATCGCATCGATCGGCGACCAGTCGCCGCCGACGTTCCAGGTCGCGACGCTGCCGATCGAGGAATAGTCCGAAAGCCGGCCGGCGAGCCGCAGGTTGAGCTGGCGCGCGAACGGCTGATCCTTGAAGATCGGCAGGTTGACCTCGCCATAGAGCTCCTTGACGTTGAACTTGCCCGACGTGTCGGGAAGCGCGTTGCCGGCGTTCAATCCGGCGTTGGTCAGGGCGTCCCAGTCCTCGCTGCTCGTTTCCTTCCGGTACTCGGCGCCAACCGCGACCCCGAGCGGCCCGGCGGGAAGGTCGATCAGGGATCCGGACATGTTGGCGTTCCACACCTGCTGGGTGACCTCGACGCTGTGATCGACGCCCGCGGCGATGTAGTTGGCGGCAGCCGGAGTGATGCTGCCGGGGCCAAATATGCTGATCGGGACGCAGCCGAACGCGACCGCGTTCGGATCCGCGCAGGTGACGTCGCCGACGATGCCGTTGCCGTTGAGGTCGCCGGTCTCTTCCGTCTCCTGGACCGCGGCGAAGGCATTGGCGAAATTCTGGACGTTGAGCTGGCCGTTGGATTGCTGCTGCTCGGTCGAGCTGCCGTAATTGTAGGTAAGATCCCAATGCCAGCGATCGCTGAACAAAGTCCCTTCGAAACCGGTAACGATGCGGAAGAAGTTGCGGCGGGCATCCGCCGTGCGCTGGCCGACGTCGCTGAGGCGCCGCCGGAAGATGATGTCCTTCAGCCCGTCGCCGTCCTCGTCGACCGCCGATGCAAGAATCTCCCCCGGAACGAACGGGTTGTCGACGATGATCGTGCTGCCGTTCGCGGCGGTGACGCGCGACTGGATGGCGGCGAATCCCGTGGCGTAGACGTTGGTCGAATCGAGCGGGAACGGCTCGATCTCCGTTGAGGCCCCGGTCTTGGCGTAGGTTGCCTCGGTGATGAAGCTGATGTTGTCGGTGATGTCGAAATGGCTGCGCTCGGACAGCAGGTAGCGCTTGACCGGCGTCGCGAGCGTGCGGAAGAATTGTCGGTTGAAGCCGTTCGGCCCCTCCCCGCCGGCGCAGCTTGGTCCGTTGGTCGTGAAGCAGGGCTGGAGGTCGCCGCCAGGACCGTAGGTGTAGGTGATCCCGCCCGCCCCGAAGCGGCCCTGCGGCGCATAGCTCGAGAAATAGGGCTCGTGCTCGACCCCGTAATCATCGGGATCGCCGGTGTAGAAAATCTCGCTCAAGTCGTCGACGCGGGTGTTCTTGCGCTTGCGCGACAGCAGCCCTTTCTCGTTGGTGTAGCCGAGGTGGATCATGATGTTGCCGCGGCCGTCCATGAAGTTGCCGCCAGCCGTCGCGCTGACCTGGTAGCGCTGCGAATCCCCGCGCTGCGTTAGCCCGTACTGGCCTTCCGCGAGCACCCCTTCGAAATTGCGCTTGTAGATGAAGTTGACGACGCCCGCGACGGCATCCGATCCGTAGAGCGACGAAGCGCCGCCGGTCAGCACGTCGACCCGCTCGATGAATTGCGTCGGAATGACGTTCAAGTCGACGATCGGCGAGCCCTGGAAGCCGCCGACGACGCGGCGCCCGTTGATCAGGACCAGCGTGCGGTTGGCGCCGAGCTGGCGAAGATCGACGGAGGCGATGCCGACGCCCGAGGTCAGGAACGCGGTGTTGGTGGCGCTGAACGTCGGCGTCCCGAATGTCGGATTTTCGTTCAGAACCTCCTGGACGTTGATCGCGCCGGCGCGGTCGATTTCCTCCTCGCCGACCACCTGGACCGGCGCCAGCGAGACGATATTCGGCGAAACGATGCGCGAACCGGTCACGACGATGGTCTCGGCGGAGCCCTTCTCGACGTCCTGCGGTCCGGGCGCGGGCGCGTCCGCGGCATTCTCCTGCGTTGCCGGAGTGGTGTCGGTCGGCGCCGCCTGGACGGCGGGGTCCTGCGGCGGCGCGACCGGGGCGGAAGTCTGCGCCGCCGCCGGAGTGGCCGCGGCGAGGCCGGCGATGAAGCTGGTGGCAAGCAAATGAGATTTCGCGAGTCGCATCTTTTGTCCCCTTGACTGATCTCGGGGTCCCTTAGTGCGTTTCGCACCTAAAACGGAAGTGCTTTGAGCACTAAATTTCGCTGGCCGTGACATTCCGGCCACACCGCATGGTCGCTCGGCCGTTGATGGCCGCGAACCCGGCAATCGGAAGCTCTAACACTCGGCCCTTGTCGCCAGTTCAGCGCACGTTAGGGTCGGTGCGAACGAGCTTGGCGGTCGCCGAAACAGGCTTCACGGGATGCGATGCAGATATTTCTGCTCGTACTAAGTGCGACAGCACCTTGGCCGCCTCCAGGGTCTGTCCCGCGAAATGCTCGTCGACCAGGCGGTTGAACGCCTGCTCCCAGACGAATCGCGTGACGATCGCCGGGACATAGGTCGTCCGGTGATTGCACCCTGCGCGGCGGCGCAGGATTCGCTTGGCGGTCAGACGGGTCAGCATGGTGCGCACCGCATAGATCGTCAGGGGTACGGAGAGACCCTTCTGGACCTCATGGGCCGTGGCGGCTCCGCAGGCATAGACGAGGATCGCGACCTCGCGCTCGCGCGGCGGCAGCGCGCACACCCTGGCGGGCAGAAACGGTTCGTCGACTCCGCCGACCGGCTCCGCGCGCAGCACGTCAGGCTTATCGGGTTTAGTACTCACAGCAATAGATAAGACCAGCGTTGAGGCCGACGGTC
This sequence comes from Sphingomicrobium sp., assembly GCA_035717905.1. GTDB lineage: Bacteria > Pseudomonadota > Alphaproteobacteria > Sphingomonadales > Sphingomonadaceae > Sphingomicrobium. The sequence goes on from DASTID010000012.1 coordinate 7,096, forward strand.
AAGAATTCTGCGCGTGGATATCGCGCCGACATAAATCGCCGCAACCTGCGTAGAGGGGGCTTGAATAAATAGTCCTGAAAGCACTATAATTGACCGATGTTCCAGAGTGTCCTGAATCCGGAGCAGGCCCAAGAGCTCGGCGCGTCCGGGCCTGTACCCGACGTTGCAGCCGTGCGCGCGCTGTTTCCCCGAGAGCGCGAGGTGGCAAGCATTGTCTATGCGCTCGGGGCGGCAACCGCGTGCAGGGTCCAAAGGTGCGTCGCGCCGCCGCTGTCGAACGCGGCGGTCCGCTCGATGCTCAACCGGCTCGTCCGCAAGGCCGTCCTGAGCCGTAGCGCGCGCGACGGACCGAGCGGGAAATTCTTCGTCTACGCGCCCGCGATCAGCATCGTCGATGCCCGGCGCGAAGCCATGCGGCAATTCGCCGAGGATTATTTCGACGGGTCGGTCTCGCGGGCGGCGCACTGCATATTC
>DASTID010000013.1:0-5345 GCA_035717905.1 Sphingomicrobium sp.
ACGCCGCCTTGCGGAACGCGTCGATGCTCGCCTCGGTCGGGTCGAGCCCGAGGTTGAGATCGTCGAGCTCCGACAGCGGCCAGTTGGGCCGCGCCCAGCTCGGCCCGGCCTCGCGTTCGATCATTCCGGCGGCGTCGTTCATGTTACGCTGAAACCAGCAACTCCTTCAGCGTCTTGCCCAGTTCAGATGGGCTTGGGCTGACGGTAATTCCAGCCGCTTCCATCGCCGCGATCTTGCTCGCCGCGTCGCCCTTGCCGCCCGAGACGATCGCGCCGGCGTGGCCCATGCGCCGGCCGGGAGGTGCGGTGCGGCCGGCGATGAAGCCCACGACTGGCTTCCTGCGTCCGCGCCGGGCCTCGTCGGCGAGGAACTGCGCCGCGTCTTCCTCGGCGCTGCCGCCGATCTCGCCGATCATCACGATCGACTGGGTCTCGTCGTCGGCCAGAAGCATCTCGAGCACGTCGATGAACTCGGTCCCCTTGACCGGGTCGCCGCCGATGCCGACCGCGGTCGACTGGCCGAGCCCCTCGTTGGTGGTCTGGAACACGGCTTCGTAGGTCAACGTGCCCGAGCGGCTGACGACGCCGACGCTGCCCTTCATGAAGATGTTGCCGGGCATGATCCCGATCTTGCACTCGTTCGGAGTGAGCACGCCAGGGCAGTTGGGACCGATCAGCCGCGACTTCGTGCCCGAAAGCGCGCGCTTGACCCGAACCATGTCGAGCACCGGGATCCCTTCAGTGATCGCGACGATCAGCGGCACTTCGGCGTCGATTGCCTCGAGAATCGAATCCGCGGCGAAGGGCGGCGGCACGTAGATGACGGACGCCGTCGCGCCGGTCTTCTCAGCCGCTTCGCGCACCGTGTCGAACACCGGCAGGCCGAGATGGGTCGTGCCGCCCTTCCCGGGCGTCACGCCGCCGACCATCTGCGTGCCGTAATCGAGCGCCTGGCGGGTGTGGAACGTGCCGGTCTCGCCGGTCATCCCCTGGGTGATGACCTTGGTGTTGCGGCCGACGAGAATGGACATCAGAACTTCCAGACCTGTTGATTTGAGGGGCGTCTCACGACACCATTGAATTCCACCGACGCGACGGTCCGATCCTTCACGTTGCCGCGACAACTGAAGTTATCAGATAAAGGTCGTCCCTTACCCTTGGTAGTCGCCGTCCAGACGAAGGCGCCGTTCGCGTCAACGTGAAAGTCATTCGCCGACGAGTCATCTTCCACGTAATTGAGGTCCTTCAGAACCGTAAATTCTGCGCTCGCCCGATCCGTGCAAGCATTCATCGCATCGAACTGCGCCTGTTCGGCCGGCGTCATCTCGCCGCAAGCGCTCAAAGTTAGAACTCCAGCTGACGCGATGACCGACGCTAAGGGCCCGCCGATAACTTTCACGCGACAGGCTCTTCGGCGAGGCTCCGGTCGATTTGCTTGCAGGCGACCAGCAGCTCTTTCACCGCATCGACGCTGACGTCGAAGTTCTCGCGCGCGGCGTCGTCGAGCGCGATCTCGACGATCTTCTCCACGCCGCCCGCGCCGAGCACCACGGGGACCCCGACATAGAGATCGTCGACGCCATATTGGCCGGTGAGGTGCGCCGCGGCGGGAAGCACGCGCTTCTTGTCCTTGAGGAAGCTCTCGGCCATCGCGATCGCGCTGGTCGCAGGGGCGTAATAGGCGCTCCCGGTCTTGAGCAGCGCAACAATCTCGCCCCCGCCGCCGCGGGTGCGCTTGACGATCGCGTCGATACGCTCCTGCGTCGTCCAGCCCATCTTGACGAGGTCGGGGATCGGGATGCCGGCGACGGTCGAATATTCGACCACCGGGACCATCGTGTCGCCGTGGCCGCCGAGCACGAAGGCGGTCACGTCCTCGACGCTGACGCCGAGCTCGTCGGCGAGGAAATGGCGGAAGCGCGCGCTGTCGAGCACGCCGGCCATGCCGACCACCATGTTGTGCGGCAGCCCGGAGAATTCGCGCAGCGCCCAGACCATCGCGTCCAAGGGATTGGTGATGCAGATCACGAACGCGTTCGGCGCGTGCTTGCGAAGTCCTTCTCCGACCGCCTTCATGACCTTCAAATTGATGCCGAGCAGGTCGTCGCGGCTCATGCCTGGCTTGCGCGGCACGCCGGCGGTGACGATGCACACGTCCGCGCCCGCGATGTCGGCATAGTCCGACGTGCCCTTCAATTTCGCGTCGAAATCGTCGACCGGGCCGGCCTGGGCGATGTCGAGCGCCTTGCCCTCGGGCACGCCCTCGACGATGTCGAACAGGACGACGTCGCCCATCTCGCGCATCGCGGCGAGGTGAGCGAGGGTGCCGCCGATCATTCCGGCGCCGATCAGCGCGATTTTCTTCCGAGCCATGGGGCTGGTTTCGAACCTTTCATGTTGTTTGCCGAGCAATGGAGTCGGCTTTCCGGGACGCGGCGCCCGATTAGCGAGGTGCACCCCTGCCCGCAACCGCGCGAGGCCGGCCCCGCAATGGTCTTTCATTACGGTAACCATCGCGCTCAACGATCGTTCACCTTTCGAAAGCTAGGGATTGAAGCACTATGAAACAGGCAATTCTTCTCTTCGCAGGCGCCGCGGCGTTCGTCCTGGCCGCTCCGGCGGCCGCCAAGCCGGGCCACGGGCACGGCAATTCGCACGGTTACGGCGTCGCCGGCCCCGTCGGCTACGGCGCCGGTGGCTGCCCGCCCGGCCTCGCCAAGAAAGCGGTGCCATGCGTGCCGCCGGGCCAGGCCAAGAAGATGTTCAACGTCGGCCAGCGCTTTCCGCTCGGCTACGGCTCGCAGCTCGGGTTCAACCAGATTCCGTATAACCTGCGCTCGCAATACGGCCTCAACCCCTACGGCAATTATTATTACGGCGACGGGTATCTGTACCGCGTCGACCCCCGGACGATGCTGGTGCAGCAGGCGATCGCCGCGCTGCTCCGCTGACGCGGCGAGCGATGAGCAGCTTTTGAAAACGCCTTGGCGGCGTGCTAGCGGCTCGGCCTAGCAAGGAGTTGTCGCTTGGCCGAGTTCACCCTTCCCCGGAACAGCAGGATCCAGAAGGGCCGCGAGTGGCAGCCCGAACAGGGCAAGCGGCTCAAGAGCTTCAAAATCTACCGCTACGACCCGGACAGCCGCGCCAATCCGCGGTTCGACCGCTACACCATCGACCTCGACCAGTGCGGGCCGATGGTTCTCGACGCGCTGATCAAGATCAAGAACGAGATCGACCCGACGCTGACCTTCCGTCGCTCGTGCCGCGAGGGAATTTGCGGCAGTTGCGCGATGAACATGGAAGGCCGCAACGGCCTCGCCTGCACGACGCCGATCGCGGAGCTCAAGGGCGAGGTGCAGATCACGCCGCTGCCGCACATGGACGTGGTCAAGGACCTCGTCCCCGACCTCACCCACGTCTATGCCCAATATGCGTCGATCACGCCGTGGCTGAAGAGCGCCTCCCCCGCGCCGTCGAAGGAGCGGCTGCAAAGCCCCGCGGACCGCGCCAAGCTCGACGGTCTGTACGAGTGCATCCTGTGCTTCTGCTGCACCACCAGCTGCCCGAGTTATTGGTGGAACTCCGACCGCTACCTCGGCCCCGCCGTGCTGCTCCAGGCCTATCGCTGGATCGTCGACAGCCGCGACGAGGCGACCGGCGAGCGGCTCGACGACCTCGAGGACCCGTTCCGCCTGTATCGCTGCCATACGATCATGAACTGCACGAACGTCTGCCCCAAGGGCCTCAACCCGGCCAAGGCGATCGCTGAGGAAAAGAAGCTCATCGCCGAACGGGCTGGCTGAGCTTCCTTTGGGCCGGATAGCCCATTACATTCCCCGCCCGCCGGGGAATGCGACGCCTTCCGTTCATCAAGCCGCCGACGGGCTGGCCGGATTTCATCACGGAACTGGTCATCGTCGTGCTCGGCGTCTTCATTGCCCTCGCGGCCCAGGAAGCCGTCAACAACTGGAACGCGCGGCGCGATCTCGCCGAGTTCCGAAGCGCGGTCGATCGCGAAATCGCCGAGAATTTGGCGGCATACGAACAGCGGACTGAGCAGTCGGCCTGTGCCGGCGCGCGGCTCGACCAGCTCGAGGCTTGGCAAGACGACTGGCGCGACGGCGCTGGGCCAGCGATGCTCGGACGCATTCGGCGTCCGATCGGATACACGCTCAGCCAGGACGTGTGGAGCTCGGGCGTCGCCGCAAACCTGCGAGAAATGCCGTTGGAGCAGCGCTTGCGCTACGCGGCGCTGTACGCTTCTTTCCAGACCTACGAGAACCTCCGGTTGCGGGAAGCGGCGGTATGGCAGAGCCTCTATGGCTACGACCAGGCGAGGTCGCTGACGTCACCGGAGGTCAACGCGCTGCGGGGGCTCATCCTGTCCGCTCGATCGCTGGCCTGGTCGATCGACGGCAATTGGGAAGAATTGAAGGAGCAAGCGGCAGCGATGCGGATCACCCCGGCGCGCTACACGCTCGATGAAGCGACACGACGATTGTGCACACCGATCGAATTCACCAGGACGCTGCAAGCCTCGAACCGGTCCTAGCCGCGTTCGCTGGGCACATCGCGGTTGCACAATCGGGCCCCGCTGCTTAGCCGTCGAAGGCGTGAGCGACGTTCCAACCGGCAATGCAGGCGCGGCCGACGAAACGGGGATCCCGCGCGGTTCAGCGCCCGATCCCGAGCATCCGGGCTGGTATAGTTGGGGCGATTTCCCGCGCGGCTCGTTCGCCGCGGCGACGGGACGGCTGCTGTTCAGGCCGGACGGGCCGAGCCGCGCGGTGTGCCGCATCTTTCCGACCGAAGCCCATATGAACATGGGCGGATCGCTCCACGGCGGTGCGGTCATGAGCTTCATCGACATGTCGATGTTCGCCGGCGGCCTGTGCGCCGGCATGTCGCCGGGGCATTTCGTCACGCTCGACCTTACCACCCACTTTCTCGCGCGCGGTCAGCCCGGCGCGGCGCTCGACGCCCATGTCGACCTGGTCAGGCAGACCCGCGGCCACGCCTTCCTGCAGGGCGTCGTCAAGCAGAACGGCGAGCCCTGCTACAGCTTCACCGGGACGCTCAAGCGCATCCGCGACCGCACCGCGCCGGCGGGATGAGCGGACCTGTCGGGCGCGCGTACGCGCAGCTGATCGAAGCCGGCGAACTGAAGCCCGACCCTGCGCAGGCGCACGCGGTCGCCGCGCTCGACCGGCTGGCGGCGACCTTCGGCAAATCAGGGCTGTTCGCGCGGCTGTTCGCCAGCGGCGATGGCCCGAGCGGCGTCTATCTGTGGGGCGGGGTCGGGCGCGGCAAGTCGATGCTGATGGACCTCGCCTTCGCCGAGATCG
>DASTID010000014.1:0-6068 GCA_035717905.1 Sphingomicrobium sp.
CTACTATCTCGGGCCCGACGGGGCCGACAAGGCTTATTCGGCGCTGATTGCCGGGCTGGCGAACTCCGGCCAGGAGGGTCTTGCGCGCTGGACAATGCGCAAGCAGGAGTACGTGGGCGCACTGCGCCTGCATGAAGGCTATCCGGTGCTGGTGTCGCTGCGGCATGCCGGCGAAGTCATCTCCGTCGAGGAGCTGGAAGCGCCGGGCGGCCGCGAGCTCGACAAGCGCGAAATCGAGATGGCGAAGCAGCTCATCGGCATGTTGGAAGCGCCGTTCGAGCCGGCGGATTATCAGAACGAGCACCGGGCGCGCATTCTCGAGCTGATCGAAACCAAGCGCCGCGGCGGCAAGGCAAAGGTGATTCCGTTCAAGCGCCCCAAGCCGACCGAGGATCTGTCCAAGGCGCTGGAAGCCAGCCTCAAGCGGGAGCGCAAGAGTGCCTAAGCACAACGAGGAGGCGCAGTCGCGCCGGCCCGGCCCGCGGCCGTTCTGGTCGGGCATTATCGCGTTCGGCCTCGTCAGCCTGCCTGTGAGCCTGTTCCTCGCCACCCGCTCCAATAAGGTATCGCTGCGGATGATCGACGAGGATGGCGAGCCGCTGGCGCGGCGCTATTTCTGCCCCAACGAGGAGCGCCCGCTGGAGGCCGACGAGATCGTGCGCGGCTACGAGGTCGAGAAGGACCAGTTCGTGGTCGTGAGCGATGAGGAGCTGGACGCGATCGCGCCGCCCAAGTCACAGGAAATCGACCTCCGGCGCTTCGTGCCGGTGGGTGACATCGATCCGATGTACTTCGAGCGGGCCTACTTCCTTGCCCCCGACAAGGGCGCGACCAAGCCCTACCGGCTGCTGGCGAAAAGCATGGAGGACACCGGCCGCGCCGGCATCGCCACCTGCGTGATCCGCGGCAAGGAGTACCTGATCGCGATTCTGTCCAGCCGCGGCATCCTGCGTGCCGAGATCCTGCGCTTCGCCGACGAACTGCGCACGCCGGACGACGTCGGCCTGCCCGAACCCGCCAAGCCGGACGCGGCCGCGGTCAGGCGCATCGAGAAGGCGATCCAGTCGAACAGCCGAAAGACGCTCGACGACAAGCAGATGGTGGACGCGCGGGCCGAGCGCATCCTGAAACGGGTGGACGAGAAGCTCAAGCGTGGCGAGGACGTTATTCACGATCCCGGTTACGACGAAGCCGAGGCCGACGACGAGGCGGAGGCCACCGAGCCGGTGGACCTGATGGCGGTGCTCAAGGCGAGTTTGGAGCAGGAAACCGACGGCAGCGGCAAAGCGCCCCGGAAGCGGCAGGCGGGGAAGCACAAGCGCGATGGCCATGCGAAGCCCCCGGCGCGCTCCCGCGACGAGCTGTACGAGCAGGCGCAAAAGCTGGATATTCCAGGCCGCAGCAAGATGAATAAAACCGAGCTGGCAAAGGCGATCAAGGCCGCCGGACGCCACTAGGGTATCCTCTAGTCTGATTTCCGCGCCGATCTCGCTACAATTGACGGCCTTTTCAGAGAAAACGTGCGCCCATTGGTGTCACATTCGCGGGGAGCATCCCACAATGGGCGGCGCATGGACGGGCCGCTCCAATTCTTTGCTCGACAGCGGGCGAGGGCGGGCCTGCTTTGTGTTCTGATGGCGTTGCGGGGCGGTCAAACACGATGAGCGCGCAAATCGGCGCGGCACCGACGCGGGGGGACATGAAACACGTTACTCCCGCCGATATTCTCGTTGTCGACGACAACAAATCCAATCTGGCGGCGATCGAGGTGGCGCTGGGCGATCTGGGGCGGCGGCTGGTGAAAGCCCAGTCCGGCGCCGAGGCGCTGCGCAAGCTTCTGGAACACGACTTCGCCCTCATTATTCTCGACGTGCAGATGCCGGGCATGGACGGCTTCGAGACGGCGCGGCTGATCCGCGGACGCAAACGCAGCCGCCACGTGCCGATCATCTTCGTCACCGCCTACACCCGCGAGGACCGCGACATCCTGCAGGGCTACCGCCTGGGCGCGGTCGATTTCCTGTTCAAGCCGATCGTGCCGGAAGTGCTGCGCGCCAAGGCCGAGGTGTTCGTCGATCTGCAGGACCGCACGACGGAAGTCCAGCTCCAGGCCGAGCGGCTGCGCGAGCTGGAGCGCCTGGAAGCCGAGCGGCGCATTGTCGTCGAGCGCGAGCGTTGGGAGGCCGAGCGGCTGCGCCAGGAAAGCCGCAACAAGGACCAGTTTCTCGCCGTGCTGGCGCATGAACTGCGCAACCCGCTGTCGCCGATCGTGACCGGCATCAAGCTGTTGGAGAAGTATGGCCGCGAGCACGACGGCCTGAACCGCGTCCGGGAAATGATGGACCGCCAGTCGGCCCACCTGATTCGCCTGATCGACGACCTGCTCGACGTGGCGCGCATTTCCAGCGGCAAGATCAATGTCGAGATCAAGCACGTTGACGTGAGCGAATCGCTCAAGCAGGCCGCCGACAGCGTCGAAAGCCTGCTGGCCGAGAAGGAGCACAAGCTGACAATTGCGCCGATTGCGGAAGCGATTACGGTCGCGGCCGATGCCGACCGCCTGACCCAGGTCATCTCTAACCTGCTCAACAACGCCGTCCGCTACACCGACAAGGGCGGCCGCATTGAGTTGAGTTGCGAGCGCGACGGCGACGAAGCCGTAATTCGGGTCACCGACAACGGCCAGGGCATTTCCGAGGAAATGCGCGAGAAAATCTTTGAGCAGTTCGTGCAGGGCGACACCCGCGGGCGCGGCCTGGGGCTCGGCCTGGCGCTGGTGCAGCGGCTGGTGGCCATGCATGGCGGCCGGGTGCGCGCCGACAGCGCCGGTCTCGGCCGCGGCAGTACGTTCACGGTCTGGATTCCGCTGGCGGACACGGCGGCCGCAAAGGTCGCGAAGCAGCCGCGCGAGGCGCGGGAAGAGACCGGGCCGCTGAAGATCGTGCTGATCGAAGACGAAGCCGACATTCGCGACAGCGTCGCCGCGCTGCTGGAAAGCTGGGGCCACACCGTCAAGGCGGCGCCCGACGGCGACCACGGCGTCGAACTGATTTTTTCACACAAGCCGGACGTGGCGATCATCGACATCGCGATGCCCGGAATGGATGGCTACATGGTAGCCCGCAAGGTGCGGGAACAGACAGATCATGATGGCATGCGGCTGATCGCGATGACCGGATTCGGTCGCGATGAGGATCGGGAGCGCGCATTCGAAGCTGGATTTAATGAGCATATTACAAAACCGGCACAACCGGAGGCCCTGCGGGGGGCACTGAGGAGATATAAAGATGGCAGCAGTAACCGCGGAATCAGTGCGTAAACAGGGACGCGACAATCTGACACAACGCCAGATCCTGGCAGGCTTGCGCGCGCTCAAGCGCGGCGAGTTCGACTTTCGCCTGCCGGACGACTACGCCGGCATCGACGGCGAGATTGCGGCGACATTCAATGAACTGATCAGCGAGATCGACGACCGCTGCGAAGATCTCGGCCGGCTGCGCGTCACCGTCGGCAAGGAAGGTCACACCCGCCAGCGCTGGCAACCTTCAGCGGCGCTGGGCGGCTGGTCCAGTTTCGTCACCCACATCAATACGATGCTCGACGATATCACGTCGCATACCGATGAAATGGCGCGCGTCATTTCGTCGGTGGCGCAGGGCGACCTGACGCAGAAGATCGAGATCGACCCCGCCGAAGGCCAGGTGCAGGGCACGTTCCTGAAAGACGCCAAGGCGGTCAACGACATGGTGGACCAGCTCGCGCGCTTCAACTCCGAGGTGACGCGCGTCGCCCGCGAAGTGGGCGTCAACGGCAAGCTGGGCGCGCAGGCCGACGTGCCGGGCGTGTCCGGCGACTGGAAAGAACTGACCGAGAACGTGAACCTGATGGCGTCGAACCTGACGGCGCAGGTGCGCGAAATCGCCCGCGTGACCACGGCCGTGGCGCAGGGCGATTTGACCAAGACCGTCAACATCGAGGTGAAGGGCGAAATTCTCGAGCTGAAAAACACCATCAACACGATGGTCGAGCAGCTCGGCTCGTTTGCCGACGAGGTGAGCCGCGTGGCGCGCGAGGTGGGTACCGAGGGTCGCCTCGGCGGCCAGGCGCAGGTGGAAGGCGTTTCGGGCGTGTGGCGCGAGCTGACCGAGAATGTGAACTCGATGGCGAACAACCTGACCGACCAGGTGCGTGACATCGCGGAGGTCACCACCGCGGTGGCGAACGGCGACCTGTCGCGCAAGATTACGGTGGAAGTGAAAGGCGAAATCCGTGAGCTGAAACTCACCATTAACGCGATGGTGGACTCGCTGTCCTCGTTCGCGGACGAGGTGACCCGTGTGGCGCGCGAAGTGGGTACCGAGGGCGTGCTCGGCGGCCAGGCCGTGGTGCGCGACGTATCGGGCATCTGGAAAGAGCTCACCGACAACGTGAATTCGATGGCGACCAACCTGACCAACCAGGTGCGTAACATCGCCGAGGTATCGATCGCGGTGGCGAACGGCGACCTGTCCAGAAAGATCACGGTGGACGCGCAAGGCGAGGTCCAGGACCTGAAGACGACCATCAACCTGATGGTGGACCAGCTCAATGCATTCTCCGCCGAGGTCACGCGTGTCGCGCGCGAGGTGGGCGTGGAAGGCAAGCTCGGCGGCCAGGCGGAAGTCGCCGGTGTGCAGGGCATCTGGGAAGAGCTCACCGAGAACTTGAACCTGATGGCGACGAACCTGACCAACCAGGTGCGCGACATCGCCGAGGTCACGACCTCGGTGGCCAAGGGCGATTTGTCGCGCAAGATCTCGGTTGACGCGCGCGGCGAAATTCTCGAATTGAAAAACACCGTCAACACGATGGTGGACCAGCTGTCCTCATTCGCGGCGGAGGTGACGCGACTCGCAACCGACGTGGGCGTGGAAGGCAAGCTCGGCGGCCAGGCCGACGTGCGCGGCGTGTCCGGCACCTGGCGCGACCTGACCGACGCCGTGAACTCGATGGCGAACAACCTCACCGACCAGGTGCGCAACATTTCCGAAGTCGCAACCGCGATTGCGGAAGGCGACCTGCACAAGAAGATCGTCGTGGATGCGAAGGGCGAGATTCTCGGCCTGAAGAACACGTTCAACACGATGGTCGACCAGCTTGATTCGTTCGCCGCCGAGGTGACGCGGGTGGCGCGCGACGTAGGTACGGAAGGCAAGCTCGGCGGCCAGGCGTCGGTCGAGGGCGTGCGCGGCACCTGGAAGGAGCTCACCGACAACGTGAACCTGATGGCGTCCAACCTGACGTTCCAGGTCCGCGACATCGCGCAGGTGTCGTCCGCCATCGCGCAGGGCAACCTGGGCCGGAAGATCACGGTAGAAGTGCGCGGCGAGCTGCTCGAACTGAAGAACACGATCAACACGATGGTCGACCAGCTCTCCTCCTTCGCCGACGAGGTGACGCGCGTGGCGCGCGACGTGGGCGTGGAAGGCAAGCTCGGCGGTCAGGCCGAGGTGCGCGGCGTATCCGGCATCTGGAAGGAGCTGACCGACAACGTCAACCTGATGGCGTCGAACCTGACCAACCAGGTGCGCGACATCGCGCAGGTCACCACCGCGGTCGCGAACGGCGACCTGTCGCGGCAGATCACCGTGGAGGTGAAAGGCGAGATTCTCGAGCTGAAGAACACCATCAACACGATGGTCGACCAGCTCTCCTCCTTCGCCGACGAGGTGACGCGCGTGGCGCGCGAGGTGGGCACCGAGGGCATCCTCGGCGGCCAGGCGCAGGTGCGCGGCGTGTCGGGTACCTGGCGCGAGCTGACCGACAACGTGAACACGATGGCCGACAACCTCACCGAGCAGGTGCGCGGCATCGCGCGCGTGGTGACGGCGGTGGCCGACGGCGATCTGAAACAGAAACTGCAACTGCAGGCGAGCGGCGAAATCGCGACGCTGGCCGCGACGATTAACGACATGACCGACACGCTGTCGCGCTTCGCCGACCAGGTGTCGGGCGTGGCGCGCGACGTGGGCGTCGAGGGCAAGCTGGGCGGCCAGGCGGACGTGCCGGGCGCCGCCGGCATCTGGCGC
>DASTID010000015.1:0-20009 GCA_035717905.1 Sphingomicrobium sp.
CGCACCAGGCGGACCTGCCCGCTCGCGACATCCAGCGCCTGGGCGAGCCAGGTCGCGTCGCGGGCAATGGCTTGCGGGTCGGGAGCGCTGGACATAGCGCCCCTTAGCCGCGCAAGAGGCCCTCGACCAAGACGGGAGGAGGAAGCGATGGCGGAAGAGATGTCGGGCGGCTGCGCCTGCGGGCGCGTGCGCTTCTCGGTGCCGATCGATAGCGACGAGGCCTACCTCTGCCACTGCCGGATGTGCCAGCGTGCGACCGGTTCGGTGTCGATCGCGTTCAAGCATGTGAAGCAGGCCGACGTCAGCTGGAGCGGCGAGCCCGACTGGTATGACAGCTCGCCGATCGCGCGCCGGCCCTATTGCCGCGAATGCGGGACCTCGCTCGGCTTCGCGTTCAGGGAAGGCAGCGAGAACATGGACCTCACCGTCGCCGCGTTCGACGACCCGTCGCGGTTCGAGCCGAAATGGCATTTCGGCGCCGAGAGCATTCGCCGGCCATGGCTCAACACCGAAGGCCTGCCGGAAAAGCGCACCGAGGACTATCAACCGCTGGTCGACAAATGGGTCGAGGCGACCGGCAAGATGCCCGAATGAGCGAAGCCGCCGTCCATCGCTGGACGGCGTCGGACGGCGTCGAGCTGGCCTGGCACGAAGTCGGTGAAGGCCGGCCGGTGGTGCTGCTCCACGGCTTGTTCTCCGACGCCGACATGAACTGGATCAAGTTCGGCCATGCCGACCGCATCGCCGCCGCCGGCTTCCGGGTGATCATGCCCGACCTTCGCGCGCACGGCCTCAGCGGCGCGCCGCACGGCGCCGAGCATTATCCGACCGGCATTCTAGCGCGCGACCTGCGCGAGCTGATCGCGACGCTCGGGCTCGGCGAATTCGACCTCGGCGGCTTTTCGCTCGGCGCGCGCACGACGGTCGAGGCGGTCGGCGAGGGGCTTCGGCCGCGCCGCGCGATCCTCGGCGGCGCCGGGCTCGAGGGCCTGCGCAACTGGAATCGCCGCAAGGATTTTTTTGTCGAGGCGATCGCACTGTTCGACGATGTGCAGCGCGGCGACCCGCACTGGTTGTCGATCCAGTTCATGAAGAGCCAGAAGGTGGACCGGGTCGCCGCGGCGCTGCTGCTCGACAGCTTCGGGGATGCGTTCCTCGACTGGCTGAAGGCCTTCACCATGCCGACATTGGTGATCTGCGGCAGCGAGGACGACGACAACGGCTCGGCCGAGGAACTCGCCGAAGCGCTTCCCGACGCCGTTTTCCGCGAAGTGCCGGGCACCCACATGAGCTCGGTCACCAAGCCCGAGTTCGGCGAGGAGATCGCGCGCTTTTTGTCCGACTGACGATCCGGCGCGTCCGCTTGACGAACGGCGGTGGAAGGCTTCACGCCCTCCCGGCTTTCAGGTTCGATCCGATCCACAGGGGGATTCACGATCATGAAACTTGCCGCTTCCGCTTCCCTGGCCGCGCTCGCGCTCGCCGGCTGCGCCGCCAATTCCGCCCCGGCGTCGGTCGCGCCCGCGCCCGAGAGCATCGCACCGGCTGCGGCCGAGCCGGCGGCGCGAACGCCCGAAGGGGCTCGCGCATTCGTCGCGGCGGCGGAGAAGGATCTTGGCGACCTCAGCCTGATCGGCGCACGCGCCGCGTGGGTGAACGCGACCTACATCACCGACGACACGGATGCGCTCAATACTTATTTCGGAACGATCGCGACCGAGAAGGGCGTGCGCTATGCGACCGAGGCGTCGCAATGGCTCCAGGCGCCGGGCCTCGACCCGGATACGGCGCGCAAGCTCGATCTGCTTCGCGGCGGGCTGACGCTGGCCGCGCCGACGACGCCGGGCGCCGCCGCCGAGCTCAACGACATCGCGACCCGGCTGCAGTCGGCCTATGGCAAAGGCCGCGCGCGTCACAATGGCAAGGTGATTACCGGTGACGACGCCGAAGCGCTGATGGGGACGCTGCGCGACCCGAAGCAGCTCGCCGAGGTGTGGCGGAGCTGGCATGAGACCACCGGCCGGCCGATGCGCCAGGATTATCAGCGGATGGTCGAGATCGCGAACGCCGGGGCCAAGGAGCTCGGCTATGCCGACACCGGCGCGATGTGGCGGTCGCAGTACGACATGACGCCCGAGCAATTCTCGGCGATGTACGACCGGCTGCTGGGTGAGCTTAACCCGCTCTACATCCAGCTCCATTGCTACACCCGCGCGAGGCTCAACCAGAAATATGGCGACGCGATCCAGCCCGCCAGCGGCCCGATCCGCGCCGACCTGCTCGGCAACATGTGGGCGCAGGAATGGGGCAACATCTATGACGTCGTCGCGCCCAAGGGCGCGGGCGACATCGGCTACAATCTCGGCGACCTGCTGGTGAAGAAGGGCTACACCCCGGTCGACATGGTCAAGGCCGGCGAGGGCTTCTACACTTCGCTCGGGCTCCCGGCGCTCCCCGAGACTTTCTGGGACCGCTCGCAGATCACGCGCCCGCGCGACCGCGACGTGATCTGCCATGCGTCGGCGTGGGACGTCGACGCGAAGGAAGACCTGCGCATCAAGATGTGCATCAAGGTCAACGCCGACGACTTCGTCACCATCCACCACGAGCTCGGCCACAATTATTATCAGCGCGCCTACAACCAGCAGCCGTACCTCTATCAGAGCGGCGCCAACGGCGGCTTCCACGAAGCGATCGGCGATTTCATCGCGCTGTCGGTCACGCCCGAATATCTGGTGCAGATCGGCCTGCTCGACCGCGGCAAGGTGCCGTCCGAGGACAAGGACATCGGCCTGCTGCTGCGCCAGGCGATGGACAAGGTCGCCTTCATGCCGTTCGGCTATCTCGTGGATAAATGGCGGTACGGCGTATTCGACGGCTCGACCACGCCCGCGAACTACAACCAGGCGTGGGTCGACCTGAAGCAGAAGTACCAGGGCGTCGTCCCTCCGGTGCCTCGCTCCGAAGCGGATTTCGACCCGGGCGCCAAATTCCACATCCCGGCCAACACGACCTACGAGCGCTATTTCATCGCGCGCGTGCTCCAGTTCCAGTTCTACAAGGCGGCGTGCGACATGGCCGGGTGGCAGGGCCCGCTGCACCGCTGCAGCTTCTACGGCAACAAGCAGGTTGGGCAGCGCCTCAACCAGATGCTGAGCATGGGTGCGTCGCACCCGTGGCCCGATGCGCTCGAGGCGTTCACCGGGACGCGCGAAATCTCGGGCAAGCCGATGCTGGAATATTTCGCGCCGCTGCAGGCGTGGCTCGAGCAGCAGAACCAGGGAAAGCAGTGCGGCTGGTGACGTAAAGAAGGGGCGCCCGCGGGCGCCCCTTTGGGGGTTTAGGCGAATCCGGGCTTTTAGACCGGCGTCGAAGAGCGCGCCCGGCCGCGGCCACTGGCGGTGCCGGTCGTGCCGGCGCCGCCGCTGCGCGCGCCAAGGCTGGCGTTGCCGCCGCCGGTTTCGCTCATCCCGCGCCGCGTGCCAGTCGTGCCGCGGCGGCTGCCGGTCGAGCCGGTCGTCGTCAGGCCGGCGGTGTCGTCGAACTCGCCGGTGCCGCCGCTCGAGCCCATATTCTGGCTCCAGTCGCTGAACTGGTCGCTCAGCTGGCCGAGCTGGTTGCTGATCTGGCTGCGCTTGGACCACAGGAACAGGCCCGCGGCCGCCGCGCCGGCGGCCGCTGCCGCTGCCGCGATCGGACGCTCGCGCGCCATCTCCATCACGCCCCAGTCGCTGCTGTACTGATTGCGTCCGCTCGGATTGTTGTTGCGGCCGCCACGATTGTTGTTCCTCGGCATCATTCTCTCCTTGATTGATAAGCTTTCATCTCGACCTAAACGATTGAAAGCCTTTGCCGTTCGCCCTCTTGCGAAGGGTCGCGGCGAGGAGAGGCGGGAGAGCGGCCAGCCCCCGGTCGTTACGCGGTCGCCAGCTGATCGAGCAGATGCTCGGCGCTGGATGCCCGATATTCGCCCGGCGCCTCGACGTTGAGCTGCTCGACGACGCCGTCGTCGACGATCATCGAATAACGCTGCGAACGCTGGCCGAGCCCGAACTTGCTGCCGTCCATCGTCAGCCCGATCGCCTCGGAGAATTCGCCGTTGCCGTCGGCCAGCATGGTGATGTCGTGCGAGCCGTCGCGCTCGCCCCACGCGGCCATGACGAACGGGTCGTTGACCGCGATGCAGGCGATCTCGTCGATCCCCTTGCCCTTGAGCTCCTGCGCCTTGTCGACATAGGATGGCAGGTGCCGCGCCGAGCAGGTCGGCGTGAACGCGCCGGGGACCGCGAACAGCGCCACTTTCTTGCCGCCGAAGAACTCGCCGGTCGTGGTCTGTTGCGGCCCGTCCGCGGTGGCGATCGTCAGCGGAGCGTCGGGCAGGCGGTCACCGGCCTGGATGGTCATTTGGAGTCTCCTCGCGTGTGGGACGAAGCGGCAGATAGGCTCGCCGGCAACCCCCCACAAGGCTTGCCCGTGCGGCTGGCGCGGACCATTGTCGTCATGTGGTTGAACAGCCGACCTTCCTCTCCGGCAAGCTGCTGCTGGCGATGCCGGGAATGGCCGACCCGCGGTTCGAGCGCGCGGTGATCGCGATGTGCGTGCACGACGAGAACGGCGCGATCGGCATCGGCATCGGCCACAAGCGCGCCGGGATCAGCTTTCGCGGGCTGCTGAAGCAACTCGACGTCGATCCGGGCGAGGCCAAGGACCATGCGGTCCATCATGGCGGGCCGGTCGAGCCGGGCCGGGGGTTCGTCCTTCACTCGACCGACTGGGGCGGGCAGGACACGCTGCACGTCGCCGGGCCGAGCGGCACGATTTTCGCGATGACTGGCACGATCGACGTGCTCCGCGCGATCGCCGAAGGGCGCGGACCGTCGCGGTGGATCACCGCGCTCGGCTATGCCGGCTGGGGCGAGGGCCAGCTCGACGAGGAAATGACCCGTCACGGCTGGTTCGCGGCACCGGCAACCGAAGACCTGCTGTTCGAGACCCCGGCCGACGAGCGCTGGGCCGCCGCGTTCAAGGCCGAAGGCATCGACCCCCGGCTGCTGACCAGCGAGACCGGCGCGGCTTGAATCACCATATAAAGCTTTCTTTATATCACCTGCCGCGCTAGGGGCGCGGTCGCATCGGCGCTCGGGCGCCTTCACACAATCGGAGACTCTCGACGTGGCGACGATGGCTGAAGCACGATTCAACGACCATGTCGTCAAAGACCTCGGCCTCGCCGATTTCGGCCGCAAGGAGATCGAGATCGCCGAGACCGAGATGCCGGGGCTGATGGCGCTGCGCGAGGAGTTTGGCGGCTCGAAGCCCTTGAAGGGCGCGCGGATCACCGGGTCGCTGCACATGACGATCCAGACCGCGGTGCTGATCGAGACGCTGATCGCGCTTGGCGCCGAGGTGCGCTGGGCGTCGTGCAACATCTTCTCGACCCAGGACCATGCGGCCGCGGCGATCGCGGCGCGCGGCATTCCGGTGTTCGCGGTCAAGGGCGAAACGCTGGAGGATTATTGGGACTATGCCGCCCGCATCTTCGACTGGGGCCGCGACACGACGGCGAACATGATCCTCGACGACGGCGGCGACGCCACCATGTTCGCGCTGTGGGGACATCGCGTCGAGCAGGGCGAGGAATTGTTCGCGCCGTCGAACGAGGAAGAGGAAATCTTCGTCGCGACCCTCAAGCGCTTCCTCGCCGAGCGGCCGGGCTATCTGACGAAGACGGTCGAGGCGATCAAGGGCGTGTCGGAAGAGACCACGACGGGCGTCCACCGGCTCTACGACCTGGCGAAGAAGGGCAAGCTCCCGTTCCCGGCGATCAACGTCAACGACAGCGTCACCAAGTCGAAGTTCGACAATCTCTACGGCTGCCGCGAGAGCCTGGTCGACGCGATCCGCCGCGCGACCGACGTGATGCTCGCGGGCAAGGTCGCCTGCGTCGCCGGCTTCGGCGACGTCGGCAAGGGCAGCGCCCAGTCGCTCCGCAACGGCGGCGCGCGCGTGCTGGTGACCGAGGTCGACCCGATTTGCGCGCTGCAAGCGGCGATGGAAGGCTATGAGGTGGTGACGATGGAGGAAGCGGTGACCCGCGCCGACATCTTTTGCACCGCGACCGGCAACATGGACGTCATCACGCTCGACCACATGCGGGCGATGAAGAACATGGCGATCGTGTGCAACATCGGCCACTTCGACAGCGAGATCCAGATCGGCGCGCTGGCCAACATGAAGTGGACCGAGATCAAGCCGCAGGTCGACGAGGTCGAGTTCCCCGACGGCAAGAAGATCATCGTGCTGTCGAAGGGCCGGCTGGTGAACCTCGGCAACGCCACCGGCCACCCGAGCTTCGTGATGTCGTCGAGCTTCACCAACCAGGTGCTGGCGCAGATCGAGCTGTGGACCAAGTCGGACGAGTATAAGAACGACGTCTATGTGCTCCCCAAGCACCTCGACGAGAAGGTCGCCCGGCTGCACCTCGACAAGCTCGGCGTGAAGCTCACGACGCTAAATGACAAGCAGGCCGCCTATATCGGCGTTTCGCCGCAAGGCCCGTTCAAGCCCGAGCATTACCGCTACTGAGCCGCGCACGCGGGCGCTTCCTTTAGCGCCCCCGCTCGCCCTATGAACCCAGGCATGGGGAGCGGGGGCCTGAGCTGGACGATATTCGCGATCGTGGCGCTGGGCCTTTTGTGGCTGGCGGTCGCGGTGGTCGTTTCGGTCCTCGCCGCGCGCCGGCTGCGGCTCGCCGAGCAGGTGCTCGGCGCCGCGCGGTCGACCGCCGCGTTGCTCGAGCAGACGCCGGCCCGGCCGCTGGTCGTTCGTGCCGACGACCGCGTCGAGGCCGATACCCAGCTCGTGCGCGAGCTCGGCCTCGCCAGCGATCCGGAGCGGTTGCCGGATCTGGGCGGGGACGATCACGGGATCACTGCCGACGACCTTGCCGCGCTCCGCGACGATATCGCCGGCGCGCGGCTTTCGGCCGGCCAGGTCGCGCGGACGGTGCGGGCGGCGGGCTCCTCGAAAGTGTTCGAAGTGCGCGGCGGGCCGGCGCCGACTCCCGAGCCGCCGGGCACGCTGCTTTTGTGGTTCTTCGACACCAGCGCCAACGAGGAGGATCGCGCCCGGCTCGCGTTGCGGCTGCGCCAGACCGAGGGCGCGCTCGATTCGCTGACGCACCTGATCGAGGCCGCGCCATTCCCGATGTGGTACCGGGGGCCGGACCTCAAGCTGGGCCTGGTCAACAGCGCCTTCGTCCAAGCGGTCGAGGGCGGCGATTCGGCCGAGGTCATCGGGCGCGGCGCGGAGCTGATCGACGCCGAGGGCGAGCAGAGCCCGATCGCCAGCGCGCGCGCCGCGCAGGACACCGGGCGCGTCGTCTCGCGCATGCAGCCGGCGATCATCCGCGGAGAGCGGCGGATGCTGCGGATCGTCAACGTGCCCTTGTCGAGCGGGGCGGTCGCGGGCTTCGCGATCGACGTTCAGGACCTCGAGGACGCGCGCAGCGAGCTTTCGCGGCACATCGAATCGCAGCGCGAGCTGGCCGACCGGATGACGGCGGGGACCGCGCAGTTCGACGGCGACCGCAACTTGAGCTTCTTCAACCGGCCGTTCGCGGTGATGGCCCAGCTCGACCCCGAATGGCTCGCCGAGAAGCCCGAGTTCGACCGCGTGCTCGAGCGGATGCGCGACAATCAGCGGCTGCCCGAAGCGCGCGACTTCCCGCAGTGGAAGTCGGAGCGGCGCGGCTGGTTCACCAGCCCCGACGAGGTGATCGAGGAGGAATGGATGCTCCCCGGCGGCGACCATTTGCGGGTCGTCGCCCAGCCGCTGCCCGACGGCGGCCTGCGGCTGATCCTCGAGGACCGCACCGAGCAGCTGCGGCTGGCGTCGGCGCGCGACACCTTGCTGCGGGTGCGCGCGGCGACCTTCGACAATCTCTATGAAGCGATCAGCGTGTTCGCGAGCGACGGCCGGCTGTATCTGTGGAACCGCCGCTTCCGCGAGGACTGGGACCTCGAAGAGGATTGGCTGACGGTCCATCCCCGGGTCGACGAGCTGGTTCCGGCGATGGCGCGCAAGCTGGTCAACCCGACCGCCGCCGCGCAAATCCGCGAGATGGTCCGCCAGACCACCAACGAGCGGCAGTCGGCGACCGGGCGGATCTCGATGACCGATGGCCGCCACTTCCAGTTCGCCGCGGTGCCGCTGCCCGACGGCAACGCGCTGTTCACCATGGTCGACGTGACCGATTCGACCCGGATCGAGGCCGCGCTGCGCGAGCGCGCGACCGCGCTCGAGGAAGCCGACCGGGTCAAGACCGACTTCGTCGCCAACATGAGCTACGAGCTGCGCACCCCGCTGACGTCGATCGGCGGCTTTTCGGAAATGCTGGAAGCGGGATACGGCGGCAAGCTGGCGCCCAAGGCGGCGGATTATGTCGCGGCGATCCTGGAAGCCGTCGGCCGCCTGTCGAAGCTGGTCGACGATGTGCTCGACCTGACCACCGGCGACACCCGCCCGGTGGCGCTGGAGGTCGAGCGGGTCGACATCGGCGGATTGTGCCGCGCGGCGCTGGACACCGCGCAGCCGCGCGCGGCCGAAAAGGCGCAGAAGCTCGACATCGCCATCGACCCGAGCGCCGGCTTCGTGTTCGGCGATGCGCGGCGGCTGCGCGAATCGATCGAGCACGTGCTCAACAACGCGCTTGCCTACACCGACCGCAAGGGGCGGATCGGGCTCAAGGCGGAGGGCGATGACGAGCAGGCGGTGATCCGGATCAGCGACAATGGCTCGGGCATCGCGCCCGAGGACATGCCGCGCGTGTTCAACCGCTTCGACCGCGTGGTCGAGGCCGGCGTCCGGGGCGAGGCCGCGCTCGGCCTCGGCTTGCCGCTGACCCGCCAGTTCGTCGAGGCGCACGGCGGCACCGTCGAGCTCGAATCGAAGAAGGGCAAGGGGACGACGGTCACGCTGACCATCCCGCGCGGCGCCAAGCCGTGATCCTCGAGGATGAGCAGGCGACGGTGGCGTTCGGAACGGAGCTCGCACCGCTCGTGAAGCCGGGCGACGTCATTACCCTCGCCGGGCCGCTCGGCGTCGGCAAGACGGCACTGGCCCGGGCTATGCTCGCCGCCATGGGGCCTGAGGGCGAGGTGCCGAGCCCGACCTTCGCGATCGTCCAGCCCTATGAGCAGCTCGAGCCGCCGGTGTGGCACGTCGATTTGTATCGGATCGAGCATCCGTCCGAGATCGCCGAGCTCGGCCTCGATGCCGCCGCCGGCGCGGTGCTGATCGTCGAGTGGCCGGAGCGCGCGGGGGCGGCCGCCTGGCCCGACGCGCTTCGCTTGAGCCTCGACTTCGCGACAAGCGGCGCACGGCGCTTGACAGCGCAGGTGCCCAAGTCATGGGAAGGCCGATGGCCTCCACGATGAAACCGCCGGCGCATGCGCCTGAATTCCTTGCGTCTTGCGGCTGGCCGGGCGCCGAAATCGTGCCGCTTGCGGGCGACGCGTCGTTCCGGCGCTACTTCCGCGTGGTCGACGGCGCGCGAACCGCCGTGCTGATGGACGCGCCGCCGCCGCACGAGGATCCGCGGCCGTTCATCGCGGTCGCCGAATGGCTGCTGTCGCGCGGCCTCAGCGCTCCCGAAATCCTCGCCCGCGACCTCGACAAGGGCCTGCTCCTGCTCGGCGATTTCGGCAATTCGCGGCTGCGCGAAGCGCTCGACGCCGAGCCGCAGCGCGAGCGCGAGCTCTACGAGCTGGCGACCGACGTGCTGATCGACCTCCACCGCCAGCCGGCCATGCCTGGCCTGCCAGCGCACGGGCTCGACCAGTGGCTCGAGGAACTCCGGCTGTTCACCGACTGGTATTGTCCGGCGGTCGGGCTCGAGGTCGACGCGGACGCCTATCGCGCGGCGTGGACTCAAGTCCTCGCCCCGGTGGCGAGCGACGGCCTCGGGCCGGTCACCGTGCTGCGTGACTATCATGCCGAGAACATCATGCTGGTCGCCGGGCGCGGCGGCGTCGGCCATTTCGGCCTGCTCGATTTCCAGGACGCCCATGCCGGCCACCCGGCCTACGACCTTGCGTCGGTGCTGGAGGACGCGCGGCGCGATGTCCCGCCCGGCGTCGAGCGGGCGATGATCGACCGCTATGTCGCGGCGACCGGGCAAGGCGAGCGCTTCGAGCGTGGCTATTGGGCGCTCGCGGCGCAGCGCAACACCCGCATCCTCGGCGTCTTCACGCGGCTGTGGAAGCGCGACAGCAAGCCGCATTACCGCCAATTTCAGCCGCGCATGTGGGGCCTGCTCGAACGCGACCTCGCCCAGCCGAACCTGGAGCCGGTGCGCGCCTGGTTCGACGCGAACGTCGGGCCCGAGCATCGCCGCGAGCCGTGGCAGGAGGCCGCGTGAGCCAGGCCCGGCGAGCGCTTCGCCTGCGCGCGGAAGTCGCGGCGGACGTGCCGCATACGGCGATGATCATGGCCGCGGGGCTGGGCAAGCGCATGCGCCCGCTGACCGCGACCCGGCCCAAGCCGCTGATCGAGGTGGGCGGCAAGGCGCTGCTCGACCATGCCCTCGACCGCCTCCGCGCCGCCGGGGTGCGGAAGGTCGTGGTCAACGTCCATTATCTAGCCGACGCACTCGAGGCCCATCTGGCAACGCGCGGCAAAGGTCTCGAAGTGGTCATCTCCGACGAGCGCGATTTGCTGATGGAGACCGGCGGCGGCCTGGTCAAAGCCGCGCCGCTGATCGACAGCGACCCGTTCCTCGCGCTCAACAGCGACAATCTGTGGATCGACGGCCCGGCCGACACGCTGAAGTTGCTCGCCTCGCAGTGGGACGATGCGAAGATGGACGCGCTGCTGCTGCTCGTGCCGCAGGCGCGCGCGCTCAACCACAAGGGCATCGGCGACTTCCATGTGGAGCGCTCGGGGCGGTTGCGGCGGCGGGCGAAGAGCCATGTCGCGCCGTTCGTGTTCACCGGCATCCAGATGGTGTCGAAGCGGCTGCTGCGCGACGCGCCCGCCGGCCCGTTTTCGACCAACCTGCTGTGGGATCGCGCGATCGAAGAGGGGCGCTGCTTCGGGGCCGTCCACCACGGCCTGTGGTTCGACGTCGGCACGCCGCAATCGATCCCGTTGACCGAAGCGGCGCTCGAGAATGCGTGAAGCCGCCGCGACGGCGGTTTACACGATTCCCGCGCATCGCTCGTTCGCCGATGCGCTCGCGGCGGGGCTGATCGAGCGTTTCGGCAAGGACCAGCTTGGCCTCGCCCAAGGCCGCATCCTGCTGCCCAACAACCGCGCGGTCCGTGCGGTGACCGACGCCTTCGTCCGGGCGAGCGGCAGCGGCTTGCTGCTGCCGAGGCTGGTCCCGATCGGCGACCCCGAGCTCGACGAGCGCATCGGCGGCGCGCTCGAGCCGCTCGGCGAGGACGAGGCTATTCCGCCGGCCATCGAGCCGCTGCCGCGCCTGCTCGCACTCGCCGGGATCGCCGCCGCCGACGGGCTGAGCAGCGCCGAGGCCCTGCGACTGGCCCAAGACCTTGCCCGCACGCTCGATCTGTTGCTGGTCGACGACGTCGATCCCCGGCGGCTGGCCCAGGCGGCCGACGATACGGCCGAGCTGGCGCTTCACTGGCAGGTCTCGCTCGATCGCCTGCGCGCGATTGTCGAGCTGTGGCCGAAGCGGCTGGCTGAGCTTGGCCGAATCGACCTCGCGGAACGCCGCAATCGCCTGTTGCGACGGCTCGCGGGGCGTTGGGCCGAGCGGCCGCCTGAAGGCTTCACGGTGGCTGCCGGCATCACGACGGCCGCGCCGGCGGTGACGCGCTTGCTCCACCGCGTCGCGCGCATGCCGGACGGGATGGTCGTGCTGCCGGCGCTGAGCCTCCCGGCCGTGATGCCGGATGATGAATGGGAGGCGCTCGGACCGGACGAGAACGGGCGCGGCGAACAGACCCATCCGCAATATCATCTGAAACTGCTGCTCGATCGCATGGGCGTCGCGCGCGGCGAGGTCCGGTTGTGGCCGGCGTCAGGCCGCGCCGCGTCGCCCGCGGTGCGCGCACGGGCTGTCGCCAACGCCATGACCGCGGCCGACTTCAGCCACAAGTGGAGCGGGCTCGATCCGCGCGAACGCCGGTTGAGCGGCGTCCGCGCGGTCGAGTTCGCCGACGCCGCGGCCGAAGCGCAGGGCATTGCGCTGGCGCTCCGCCAGGCGCTGGAAACGCCCGAACGGACGGCCGCGCTCGTCACTCCCGACCGGATGCTTGCGCGGCGCGTTTCCGCCCTCCTCCGGCGGTGGGGGATCGAGGCCGACGACAGCGCCGGCACACCGCTCTCGCAAACGCCGGTCGGAACTCTGTTGCTCGGCATCGCGTCGGCAGCCGCGGAAGGACTCGCTCCGGTGCCGCTCCTCGCGCTCCTCAAGCATCCCCTCGTCGGTGGCGACGACGACGACAGACTGCACTGGCTCGACAAGGTTCGCGCGCTCGACCTTGCGCTGCGCGGACCGCGTCCCGCAACCGGCATCGCCGGGATCGATGCGCACATTCACGACAAGCGCAACGATCCGAGGTGCCGCGGATGCACGGCGGCATGGACCGCGATTCGCGGCAAGGTGGAAGCGATTGCCGCGACCCTGGCGAAGCCGGTCAGCCTCGCGGACGCCGTGCGACAGATCGGCGCCGCCGCAGAACTGCTCTCCGCGGGCCGCGCGTGGCGGGGGGCCGACGGGCGCATGGCCGCGGAGCTCTTCGCCGAGCTCGGCGCAGTAGCCGGCGCCGACGCGATGACGATCGGCGCGGACGATGCGGTGCCCGTGCTGCGCGACCTGCTCGAGCGGCAAGTGGTGCGGCCGCCCTATGGCGGTCATCCGAGGCTGTTCATCTGGGGCCTGCTCGAAGCGCGGCTACAGCGCGCCGACTTGCTCGTGCTCGGCGGGCTGAACGAAGGCGTCTGGCCGGCAGCGCCCCCGCCGGACCCATGGCTCGCCCCGAAGATCAGGGCGAACCTCGGCCTCCCCGGTCTGGAATTTCGCATCGGGCTTTCGGCGCACGATTTCGCAAGCGCCCTCGGAGCGCCCCAGGTGCTGGTCACCCGCGCCCGGCGGGACGCGCGAGCACCGACGATCGCTTCGCGCTTCTGGCTGCGCTTGCAGGCGATGACCGGCGGCGTGACGCGCGAAAGCGGGCTCGCGCGATGGACGGCCGCGCTCGACGATCCGGGCACATGCCGACCGGCCGGCAAGCCGGCGCCGAAGCCGCCGCCCGAGGCGCGGCCCAAGGAGATTTGGGTCACCGCGGTCGACCGGTTGAAGGCCGATCCATTCGCTTTCTATGCCCGCGAGATCCTGCGTCTGCCGAACCTCGATCCGGTCGACGCCGACCACAGTGCCGCGTGGAAAGGCAGCGCCGTGCACGAGGTGCTGCAGCGCTGGCTCGACGAGCAGGATTGCGATCCCGACAAGCTCATGGCGCTAACCGAGGCGCTGCTTGCCGGTGAAACCATCCATCCGATGCTGCGCGCGCTGTGGGCGCCGCGGCTGATCGAGGCAATTCATTGGGTCGAGGCGCAGGAGCGCGACAACCGGGATGACGGGCGCAGGCCGCTGGCCGCGGAGTGCAAAGGGTCGGCGGAGATCGCCGGCGTGCGCCTGCGTGGCCGCGCCGATCGCATCGACCTCATCCGGGAAGGCGCGCTCGCGATCGTCGATTACAAAACGGGCAAGGCCCCCGCGCAAAGCGCGGTGCTCGAAGGCTTTTCGCTGCAGCTCGGGTTGCTCGGGCTGATCGCCGGGCAGGGCGGCTTCGAGGGCGTCGACGGCGCGCCCTGCGCGTTCGAATATTGGTCGCTGACCAAATATGGCGACAAGTTCGGCCGCTGCGTGCGTCCCGACAAGGACATGGGACCCGAAGCTTTCCTCGCCCATGCGCAGCGCAATTTCGCGGAGGCCGCGGGCAGGTGGCTGACGGGCGAAGAGCCTTTCTGGGCCAAGCTCAACCCCGCCTATGCGCGGTACGGCGACTATGATCAGCTGATGCGCCTCGAAGAATGGTACGGCCGCAAATGACCAAGCTAATTGCGCGGCTTTTTCTTGACCTTCGAGGCGTAGAGCAGCGCGGCGACTATGGCCGCCGAGCCGATGCCGACCGCGACCCCGGCCTTGACCAGCTTGGTGCGCCTTTGCTCGTCCCCGTCGTTCCTGTCGTGCTCGGCCATCGCTCGCTCCCTGGCCGCCCATCTATGGCCTGCGTCGCCGGTTGGGAAGCATTGGGCTGATGGGCCGGCGCTTCGACCCTCTGAACGAGCTGCAGGGCGATCAGGCGCAAGCCGTCGACCCGGGAATCCACGCGTCGGTGTCGGCATCCGCCGGAAGCGGCAAGACCCAGGTGCTCACCGGCCGGGTGCTCAGGCTTCTGCTCGACGACGTCGCGCCCGAGACGATCCTCTGCCTGACGTTCACCAAAGGCGGCGCCGCCGAGATGGCCAATCGCGTCGGCCGGCAGCTCGCCGCCTGGGTGCGGATGAAGGACGCCGATCTTCGCAAGGACCTGATCGCGATCGGCGAGCGCAACGACCCCGCCACGCTGCTCAAGGCGCGGCGGCTGTTCGCCAAGGTGCTCGAGGCGCCCGGCGGCATGCGCATCCAGACGATCCACAGCTTTGCGCAGACCCTGCTTGCGAGCTTTCCCGCTGAAGCCGGCATCGCCCCTGGATTTCAGCCGATCGAAGGCCGCGCCGAACAGGAGCTGGCGCGGACCACCCTCGCCAACCTGCTTGCGGATGCGGAAGCCGCCGGCGATCAACAGCTGCTCGATGATGTCCGCTGCCTCAGCCTGCGGATCGGCGAGGACGGCGCAACGCAATATCTGATGCGCTGCGCCGCCGCGCCCGACGCGTTGGCCGCATTCGGCGGCGGTTCGGACGTCGAGGACATCCTGCGGCAGGCGATGGCGCTGCCCGCCGGCGATCCGCGAGACCTGGTCCTCGGCCGCTGTCGCGACGATGCGTTCGATTGCGATCTTCTGCGGCGCCTGCTCGAGGCCAATCGCCAATGGCCGACCGAAAGCGGCCGAAGCATTTGCGCGAATATCGAAGCGTGGCTGAGCGCCACGCCCGAGGCGCGGGCAAGCAGCCTCGGCAAGCTCGCCGACCGCCTGGTGACCAGGGATTTCCGTCCATACAAGATTTCGCCCAGGCAGGTCGCGGCCTGCGGCGATTACGAGGAGCTGGTTCAGAAGCTCGCGACGCTCTTGCGAGACATCGACCAGCTCGACCGTGGCGTGCGACTGGCCTCCGACATGGCGGCGGGCATCCGCGCCGGCCAGGCCTTCGCCGGCGCCTATGAGCGCGCCAAGCGGAGCGCCGGCGTCGCCGATTTCAACGACCTGATCCGGTGGACGCGCAAGCTGCTCGCGAAGCCCGGAATCAGCGAGTGGGTCCGCTACAAGCTCGACCGTCGGACCGACCATATCCTGGTCGACGAATCGCAGGACACCAACCGCGATCAGTGGGAGATCGTCGAGGCGCTCGCCGACGAGTTCTTCCGCGGGATAAGCGCGGCCGATCGGCGCAACCGCACGATGTTCCTGGTCGGCGACTTCAAGCAGGCGATCTTCCGTTTCCAGGGAACCGACCCAAGGGAGTTCGAGAAGGCGCGCGATTGGGTGC
Organism: Sphingomicrobium sp.; assembly: GCA_035717905.1. Taxonomy (GTDB): domain Bacteria; phylum Pseudomonadota; class Alphaproteobacteria; order Sphingomonadales; family Sphingomonadaceae; genus Sphingomicrobium. Next base: position 15,685 of record DASTID010000015.1, read on the forward strand.
GGGAAAATGCCGGGCTCCTGCGGGAGGCGGCGGAACAAGCGGAAGAGCCCTGGACTCCGCCCGCGTTCAAGGACCTTTCCATCCATGCGAGCTTCCGCGCGGCGCCTGCGATCCTCGAGGCGGTCGACGCCACGATCCGCGAAGTCGGGCATCGCGCGATGGGACTCGGGGACGATCCCGCGCGCCACCGCGCCTTCTTCAAGGACCGGCCCGGCACGGTCGAGCTGTGGACTCCGTTTTCCGCCGATCCGTCCGCCGACCTCGAGGACGGCGAGGAAGGCTGGTTCAGCGAGGACGAGCGGCGCTACGCCGCGGCGCTCGCCGGACAGGTGCGGAAATGGATCGACGAGGCGCCGATTCTCGCGTCGACTCGGCGGCCGCTCGGCCCGGGGGACATTCTGATCCTGGTCCGCAGCCGGACCAAGGACATTGCAGCCCTGATCGTCGCGCGCTTGTTCGAAGCCGGAGTCCGGGTCGCCGGCGTCGACCGGCTGCAGCTGCACAAGCCGCTCGCGGTGCAGGATTTACTGGCGGCGGTGCGCTTCGCCGTCCAGCCGCTCGACGACCTCAACCTCGCCAACCTGCTCGTGTCGCCGCTGATCGGCTGGACGCAGGAGTTGCTGTTCGAGCTCGCCTTCGACCGCAAGCTGCCGCTCTGGCCGACGTTGCGCGAGCGCGCCGACGAACGGGAGCAATTCGCGGAGGCGCGCACGCTGTGCGGCGAATTGCTCGCGATGGCCGACTTCACGACCGCCCACCGGTTCCTCGAAACAATCCTGTCGGGACCGATGGAGGGCCGCCGCAAGCTCTATGCGCGCCTGGGGCTCGCGGCTCGCGATCCGATCGACGAGTTGATGAACAGCGCGCTGGAGTTCGAGCGCGACGAAATCGGCTCGCTCGAGCGATTCCTCGCCTGGTTCTCGCGCGGCGAAGTCGAGATCAAGCGCGAGTCGTCGGCCGCCGGCGGCGCGGTTCGAGTCATGACGGTGCACGGCGCCAAGGGCCTGGAAGCGCCGGTCGTCATCCTCGCCGATGCGACGGCCGATCCGGCAAAGCAGGGCGGAGTCAGCCGCACCATCGACTTTCCCGTGCCCGGCGCGGGCAAGGCGCCGCTGCTTCGGCCGCGCAAGGCCGAGCGCATTGCGCCGTTCGATACGCTGATCGCCGAGGACGAGCGGCTCGACCTCGAGGAGCATTGGCGTCTGCTTTACGTCGGAATGACCAGGGCGATGGAGCGGCTGATCGTCGCCGGCATCGACAAGGGCAATCGCGTCGAAAATAGCTGGCACGTGCGCGTCGAGCGCGCGTTGACGGCGCTTGGCGCCGAACGGCCGGAGCATGGGGAGTGGCCGCAGCCGCTGGTCTATCGCGGCGCGCTCGCCCCCGCGCCGGTCAGGCCCAAGCCGCCGCCGCGCGCGCTCGATCTTCCGGTGCTCCCCGATTGGGCGCGCAGCCCGGCCCCGCCCGAGGCGCGGCCGCCGCGGCCGCTGGCGCCGTCGTCGATCAGCAGCGACGACGAGGCGGCGCCGCCGCCGAGCGAAGCGATGCGCGCCGCCGCACGGCGCGGGACGCTGATCCACCAGCTGCTCGAGCGGCTGGTCGACGTTGCCGCCGGGGAGCGGCGTGCGGCCGCCCTGCGCTGGCTCGAGCGGTCGGCCGGCGTCGCCGACGAGGCCCAGCGCGATGAGATCGCCGGGCAGGTGTGCGGCATCCTGGCCGATCCGCGGTTCAGCGCGCTGTTCGGCCCCGGCTCGCTCGGCGAGGCGCCGCTTGCCGCGACCCTGCCCGACGGCCGCGTGATCGCGGGAACGATCGACCGGCTGCTGGTCGAGCCCGAGCGCGTCTCGGTGATCGACTTCAAGACCGGGCGAGTGCCCGCGTCCGAGAATGCGATTCCGCCTTCCCATCGCAAGCAGATGCAAGCCTATGCCGACGCCCTGCGCGTGATCTTCCCGGGTCGCGACGTCCGCTCGGCCTTGCTCTACACGGCAGGTCCGTCGCTGTTCGAACTCGCGCCTTGAGCGATCGCCGCCGAGTGCCCATATGGCCGTTAACCTTTGTGGGAGATTCGCCGCCATGGCCACCAAGACAGTCACCGATCAAAGCTTCGCCACCGATGTCCTGGGGGCCGACGGACCGGTGCTGGTCGACTTCTGGGCCGAATGGTGCGGACCGTGCCGGATGATCGCGCCCGCGCTCGAGGAGATCGCCAACGACCTCGGCGACAAGCTGACCGTGGCCAAGATCAACATCGACGAGAATCCCGACGTGCCCGGCCGCTACGGCGTGCGCGGAATCCCGACCATGCTGCTGTTCAAGGGCGGCCAGCCGGTCGCGCAGAAGGTCGGCGCCGCGCCGCGCAGCCAGATTCAGCAGTGGCTGGAGAGCAATCTGGACGCGTCGCAGCCGGCCGCGCGCCAGGCGTGACGGTCGCGGGACAGTCCCTGAATTAGGGACAGTCCCCCCTCACTCCGGCGGTGACGAGCAAGGGACAGTCCCTGAATTAGGGACAGTCCCTTTACGCCCTGCACAGGGACTGTCGCTGCATAGGGACTGTCCCTTTCACGCGGGCGGCTCGGTCCCCTCGAGGCCGCGGGTGTCCGGCCGGAATTTGTCGTGCCGGGGCAGGTCGTCCCTGGGCTCGAACCAGCCGATCTTGCTTGCCCAGAAAATGTGGAAGCCCGGCGCGACCGAGTCCGGGTCGTCGAGCGTCGCAACGCTGAAATCGACCGTTTCCGGCTGGTGATCGACCTGCATCAGGAACGGCGTCCCGCATTGACCGCAGAAGCTGCGATGGCCGAAGCTCGACGAAGCGACGGAGCGCACCGTCTCGCCCCCCTTGGTCCACACGAGATCGCCGTCCGGAACGCTGGCGAACACCATCGCCGGAGCGCCGCTGTTGAGCTGGCAGGTGCGGCAATGGCACCAGCCGCAGTCGAACGGCTCGCTCCTGAGCGCGTAGCGGACCGCGCCGCACATGCACCCGCCGGTCAGTCCTGCCATTGGTTCATGAGCCTCCCTTAATTGACTAGCGACAGGGCGCTCCTTACATCGCCGGCGCAGTTTCCCACAGCGTCGGCGGGTGGTTTTCCTGCCGCTTGAACGCGCGGGTTTTCTAAGGGAATTCATGTGATCGCCGGATTGGCAAAGAGCATCTTCGGATCGGCCAACGACCGCTATGTCCGCGGTCTTGGCAAATATGTCGACGCGGTGAACGCGCTAGAGCCGTCGATCGAGGCGCTCTCGGACGATGCGCTGCGCGGCCAGACCGAGGCATTCCGCGGGCGGCTCGCCAACGGCGAAAAGCTCGACGCCTTGATTCCCGAAGCCTTCGCGACGGTGCGCGAGGCCGCCCGCCGCACGCTCGGCCAGCGCCACTACGACGTCCAGCTGGTCGGCGGAATCGCGCTTCACCGCGGCGAGATCGCCGAGATGAAGACCGGCGAGGGCAAGACGCTCGTCGCGACGCTGGCAGTCTATCTCAACGCGCTCGAGCGCAAGGGCGTCCACGTCGTCACCGTCAACGATTATCTCGCCCGCCGCGACGCCGACTGGATGGGGCAGATCTACCGCTTCCTCGGGATGAGCGTCGGGGTGATCGTTCCCAATCTCTCCGACCAGGAGCGGCGCGACGCCTATAATTGCGACATCACTTACGCGACCAACAACGAGCTCGGCTTCGATTACCTGCGCGACAATATGAAATATTCGCGCGATCAGATGGTCCAGCGGCCGTTCAATTTCGCCATCGTCGACGAGGTGGACTCGATCCTGATCGACGAGGCGCGCACCCCGCTGATCATCTCCGGCCCGACCGACGACAAATCCGACCTCTACATCGCCGTCGACGCGCTGGTGAAGACGTTCACCGAGGACGATTACGAGAAGGACGAGAAGCAAAAGAGCGTCGTCCTCACCGAGGACGGGACCGAGAAGGCCGAGCGCCAGCTCGAGGAGCGGGGGCTGATCGAGGGCCGCAACCTCTACGACGTTGCCAACACCCAGGTCGTCCATCACCTGAACCAGGCGCTGAAGGCCAACACGATGTTCAAGAAGGACATCGATTACATCGTCAAGGACGGGAAGGTCGTCATCATCGACGAGTTCACCGGCCGGATGATGGAGGGGCGCCGCTGGTCCGACGGGCTGCACCAGGCGGTCGAGGCCAAGGAAGGGGTCCAGATCGAGCCCGAAAACCAGACGCTCGCGTCGATCACCTTCCAGAATTATTTCCGGATGTACCCGAAGCTTTCGGGAATGACCGGCACGGCGATGACCGAAGCGCCGGAATTCTTCGACATCTACAAGATGAACGTCGTGTCGAT
>DASTID010000016.1:0-5272 GCA_035717905.1 Sphingomicrobium sp.
TGCACGGCGCGATCGATCGGCTGGGGCCCGGCCGGGTAACGGTTGGAGTGCAGCAGGCGCTTGCGAAGCCGCCCGACCAGCTTTCGCGGGGCGTGCTGGCCGTCGGAAAACCCCGGGCCCCTTCGGCTGCGGTGCTGCAGCTGGGCCGGCGCGAACAGCTTGAACAAGGCTTCGGGGGGCCGCTTCAGCAGCCGCTGCAGCCAGACCGAGCGCACGGCGTAGCTGCTGCGATTGCGGGTCAGCTCGGGCGCGGCGCTGCTTTCGAGTCCGAGGAAGTCGAGCACCTCGCGGCCGATCCGGTCGGGGTCGCGCGCGAGGTCGTCGAACACCACCACCTTGCAGCGGTCGCGGCCGACGGTCGCGAAGAAACGCTCGACATAGGAGCCGAGCCGCCCGGCCTCGTCGTAGCGCAGCCAGCGCGGCTCGATGCACCGTTTCGGCAGCCGTCGCCCCGCGGCGCGGTCCGGAACGGCGGCCCACGCGTCCTCGAAGCGCGTAATTGTCTCGTCGCCGATATAGACCAGCCGCCGGTGGAGCGAGGGGAGCATCTCCATCGGGTCGCGGACCGCGATCACGAAGCGCGATTCGGGCCACAGCCTGAGCACCGGCTCGATTTGCTCGGGCGCGTAGAGATAGGTCACCGAGCAGTCCGCGCCGACCCGCTGCGAGGGATCGCTATCGAGGAAGAAGCGGTCGAGATAGTCGCGTTCGACCCGCTCGCGCAGCGCCTCGTCGGCGAGGCCGCGAAGGTCGTTCTGGGCGAAGAAATGCGGCTCCTTGACGACCGGGAAGCAGACGTCGGGATGGTGCTTGAGCAGTTGCGACATGGACGTCGTGCCGCAGCGCGGGGCACCGACGATGAACGCGAACCTGTCGAAATCGGCAAACCGCGGCATTGCTGCCTCTAACTCCTGAGTTTCCGCTCCGCTCCAACATGGGAAAAGCGACATTGGTGAGGCAAGAGGCTAACGGGCCGCCGATGGAGCGGATGGCCATTACGATCGACGCGGACGACGGCGCGGCGCGCGCGGGACGCATCGCCATGCGCCGCGGCGAAATCCGCACGCCGGCGTTCATGCCGGTCGGAACCGCCGCGACGGTCAAGGCAATGCGGCCGGAAGAGGTGCGCGCGTCGGGCGCCGACATCATCCTCGGCAATACCTACCACCTGATGCTGCGTCCCGGCGCGGAGCGGGTGGCGAAGCTCGGCGGGCTGCACCGGTTCATGGGCTGGGAGCGGCCGATCCTGACCGACAGCGGCGGCTACCAGGTGATGAGCCTCAGCGAGCTGACCAAGGTCACGGAAGAGGGAGTTTCGTTCGCGAGCCACCTCGACGGCTCGCGGCACATGCTGTCGCCGGAGCGCTCGGTCGCGGTGCAGCGGCTGCTCGGCTCGGACATCGTCATGGCGTTCGACCAGCTGGTGCCGACGACCGCGACACCCGGGCAGCAGCGCGAAGCGATGGAGCGCTCGATGCGCTGGGCGAAGCGCAGCCGCGAGGAGTTCGACCGCGGTGGCGAGCATGCCGAACGTGCCGCGATCTTCGGCATCCAGCAGGGCGCGCTGGACGAGGACATGCGCCGCGCATCGGCCGAGGCGCTGATCGCCATCGGATTCGATGGCTATGCGGTCGGCGGGCTGGCGGTGGGGGAGGGCCAAGAGGCGATGCTCGGCTGCCTCGATTTTGCGATTCCGATGCTCCCGACCGACAAGCCGCGTTACCTGATGGGGGTCGGCAAGCCCGACGACGTGGTCGAGGCGGTGGTGCGCGGCATCGACATGTTCGACTGCGTGCTGCCGACCCGTTCTGGGCGGACGGGGCAGGCGTTCACCGCCGACGGACCGCTCAACCTCCGTAACGCCCGCTTCGCCGAGGACCGCGAGCCGATCGAGCCCGGATGCCCGTGCCCGGCGTGCGCGCGGTTCGAGCGGGCCTATGTCCACCATCTCGTGAAATCGGGCGAAATCCTCGGGGCGATGCTGATGACCCAGCACAATCTGTGGTTCTATCAGCGGCTGATGCACGGCCTGCGCGCGGCGATTGCGCAGCAGCGGCTGAGCGCGTTCGCGGGGGAGTTTCTCGCCCGTTATTTGTCATCGCGAGGAGCGTAGCGACGTGGCGATCCAGGAGTTTCACGCAAAGGCACAAAGGCGCAAAAGGAAGGATAGCGAATCCTTCGCGCCTTTGCGTGAACCCAATAACTGGATTGCTTCGCTGCGCTCGCAATGACGGTTAAATCGCGTCGTCCTTCGCGGCGGCGAGGTCCTCTAGCTCGGGGGTGCGCGGCACCTTGTCCTCGGTCCTCAGCGCGAAGTCGCTGGCGTCGTGGCGCTCGTGGAGCTGCTCGGCGGGATCGCCGGTGAGCTTGTTGACGATGCGCCCGCGCCTGACCGCCGGGCGCGCGTCGATCGCCTTCGCCCAGCGCAGCACATGCCGATATTCGTCGGTCGCGAGGAAGGTGTCCGCGCCTTCGTAATTGCGGCCGAGCGCAAGCCCGCCGTACCATGGCCAGATCGCGATGTCGGCGACCGTATAGTCGGGGCCCGCGATATATTCGCTTTCCGCCAGCCGGCGGTCGAGGACGTCGAACTGGCGCTTGGCCTCCATCGCGTAGCGGTTGATCGGATATTCGAACTTCTCGGGCGCATAAGCGAAGAAATGGCCGAACCCGCCGCCGAGGAACGGCGCGCTGCCCACCTGCCAGAACAGCCAGGACAGGGTTTCGGCGCGCTCGGGACCCGAAGCGGGCAGGAACTCGCCGAACTTTTCCGCGAGATAGACGAGGATCGCACCGCTTTCGAACACGCGGACCGGCTCGGGACCGCTACGGTCGAGCAGCGCGGGAATCTTGCTGTTGGGGTTGACCGCGACGAAGCCGGTGGAGAATTGATCGCCTTCGCCGATGCGGATCGGCCAGGCGTCATATTCAGCGCCCGAATGACCGCGCTCGAGCAGCTCCTCGAGCATGATCGCGACCTTCTGCCCGTTGGGAGTCGCCAGCGAATAGAGCTGGAGCGGGTGCCCGCCGACCGGCAGCTCGTGCTCGTGGGTCGGCCCGGCGGTCGGCCGGTTGATGTTGGCGAACTGGCCGCCGCTCGGGCTTTCCCAGGTCCAGACCTTGGGGAGGACGTACTCGTTGCCGGTATTCGTCATCGCGATTCCTTCGCTGTTGCAGCCCCGCAACAAAGCTAGGAACCCGGATCGCCGCTTTCCAGCGACGGACGAAATTAGTCGGCCTTGACCGACAGGAACGACGGCAACGGACCGTTCCAGTCCGACTGGATGTCCTCGACGACGGGCGAGCGCTGCGGCGGCTTCGCTTCGGCCGCCGGGCGCCGCTTGTCCCTGGCCGGCCGTTCGCGGTCGGACTTGCGCGCGGCTTCGCGCCTGGGCGCCTCGTCCTGCTTCGGCTCCGGTTCGCCGGCGACGGCTTGCGGCGCGCCCGCGCGCGGAATCTTGTGGCCGATCAGTTTCTCGATCCGGTCGACCGCTTCGGCATCAGCCCGCGTGGCGAGCGTGATGGCGATGCCGGTCATTCCCGCGCGGCCGGTCCGCCCGATACGGTGGATGTAATCGTCGGGCTGCCACGGGACGTCGAAGTTGACGACGTGGCTGACCCCTTTGACGTCGAGCCCGCGGGCCGCGACGTCAGACGCGACGAGGATCGTGATGTCGTCCTTCTTGAAGCGGTCGAACTCAGCGATTCGGTCGGATTGGTCCATGTCGCCCTGGATCTGCCCCGCGGCGAAGCCCGAGCGCTTGAGGCTGCCGGCAAGCTCGCGAACGGTGGTTTTGCGGTTCGCGAAGACGATCGCGTTCTTGAATTCCTCGTGGCGAAGGACATCGCGCAGCGCGTCCTTCTTCTTGTCCGCGCGAACCTCGACCAGCCGCTGCTCAATGTTGACGTTGGCGGTCGCCGGCCGGGCGACCTCGACCCGCTTGGGCTCCTGCAGGAACTTGGCGGCGAGCTTCTGGATCGGCGGCGGCATGGTGGCCGAGAACAGCAGGGTCTGGCGGTTCTTGGGCAACTTTGCGCAGATTTCCTCGATGTCGGGGATGAAGCCCATGTCGAGCATCCGGTCGGCCTCGTCGATCACCAGCAGGTTGCAGTCGTTGAGCATGATCTTGCCGCGGCCGAACAGGTCCATCAGCCGCCCGGGCGTCGCGATCAATACGTCGACGCCCTTTTCCAGCGCCTTGACCTGGTCGCCCATCTGCACGCCGCCGATCAGCAGCGCCATCGAGAGCGGATGATATTTGCCGTATTTGTCGAAATTCTCGGAGACCTGCATCGCCAGCTCACGGGTCGGCTCGAGGATCAGTGAGCGCGGCATGCGCGCGCGGCTGCGCCCGTGGTGCAGGATGTCGAGCATCGGCAGCACGAAGCCGGCGGTCTTGCCGGTGCCGGTCTGGGCGATTCCGACCAGGTCCTTGCCCATCAGCACCGACGGGATCGCCGCGCGCTGGATCGGGGTCGGCTCGTCATAGCCGCTTTCCGCGACTGCGCGGAGCAATTCATCTGAAAGGCCGAGATCGGCGAAAGTCATTGAATATCCGGAAAAAACGGTCGCCGCAGCCTCTCTGGGAGCAAGCGGCAACGATGTCCAGCGGCTATGCCCGCGCGGCGGCGAATGTCAAGGAACCTGCCGCTTCACGCGCACCAGCAGCCGGAAGCGGTCGATCGTGCAGCTTCCGCCCATCCGCGAATGGACCGCGTCGCGGTCGGCGCACAGCCGCCCGTCCTCCGACTGGAGGTAGAAGCCGCCGTAGAAGTCGAGCGCCGGGCAATCCTCCTCGAACTGGGCGCGGACCCGGGCGCGGTTGGCGAGCACGAAGTCGACCTGCTCCGGGCCGGACAGCATCGCCCGGCGGATCATGCGCGTCGGGATGCATTTGGGCCCCTTCCGCTCGACCCATTCGAACTGGCGCACCAGCGGGCGCGGCTGAACGGGCACGCGCAGGATCACCTCGTCCTGCACGATCATGCGCGTGACCGATTGTTCGACCGCCTGGGGCTGCATCGCAAGCAGCCCGAGCAGCGCGGGCAAAAGCCCGAGAAGCGTCACTGGTGTCACTGATCAGCCCATCATCCCCGCGTTCGCTTCGCAGCGGAGCGTTGAACAATCAATGAATTGAGGGGGCATGGGACTTTTGTCGCCGGTTCCTTCGAGTTATTGCGTGTTTGCCGAGGATGCCGAGTGGGCAGCTCCGCCCGCTCGACCAGTGCCAGTGCTCGGCGCGCTCGACCATCCGCGCCGCGACCGGACAGT
>DASTID010000017.1:0-2939 GCA_035717905.1 Sphingomicrobium sp.
GATGAACCAGGACAATGGGGGCGGCTCGCTCACGGCGCTTCCGGTCATCGAAACGCAGGCGGGCGACGTCTCGGCCTACATCCCGACCAATGTGATTTCGATCACCGACGGCCAGATCTTCCTCGAGACCGACCTGTTCTACCAGGGCATCCGCCCGGCGATTAACGTCGGCCTGTCGGTCAGCCGCGTCGGATCGGCCGCGCAGACCAAGGCGATGAAGAAGGTCGCAGGCTCGATCAAGCTCGAGCTAGCGCAGTATCGCGAGATGGCCGCGTTCGCGCAGTTCGGCTCCGACCTCGACGCCGCGACCCAGCGCCTGCTCGCTCGCGGCGCGCGCCTCACCGAGCTCCTGAAGCAGCCGCAATATGCACCGATGCCGGTCGAGGAGCAGGTCGCCTCGATCTTCGCCGGGACGCAGGGCTTCCTCGACAATGTCGATGTGAAGGACGTGGTCCGTTACGAGGCGGCGATGCTGAGCTATTTGCGTTCGGACAAGCCGAAGATCCTTGCCAAGATCCGCGACACCAAGGCGCTCGACGACGACACCGCGAAGGCGCTCAAGGACGCGCTAACAGAGTTCGGGAAGCAGTTCGGGTAGGATGGCCTCGCTCAAGGCCCTCAAGATCCGCATCGGCTCGGTCAAGTCGACGCAGAAGATCACCAAGGCGCTCAACATGGTCGCGGCGTCGAAGCTTCGCCGCGCCCAGCAGAACGCGACCGCGGCGCGGCCCTATTCGACGCGCATGACCGACGTCGTCGGCTCGCTCGCCGCCAAGATCACGCCCGGCCCGCAAAGCCCCAAGCTGCTCACCGGCACCGGCAAGGACGACACCCATTTGATCATCGTCGCGACCGCCGACCGCGGCCTCGCCGGTGCGTTCAGCAGCAACATCGTCCGCGCCGCGCGGCGCAAGGCCGACACGCTGATCGGCGACGGCAAGACGGTGCTGTTCTACATCGTCGGCCGCAAGGGCCGGCCGGTCCTCCAGCGGCTCTACCCACGCTCGATCATCGCCCAGTATGACACCAGCGAGGTGAAGGCGCCGAGCTACGCCGACGCGCAGGCGATCGCGAAGGACATCATCGACCGCTACACCACCGACGGCATCGACGTCGTCCATCTCGCTTACGCCAATTTCCGCTCGACTTTGGTGCAGGAGCCGACGGTCGACCAGATCGTGCCGGTGCCGCCGCGCGCCGCGGAGGAAGGCGCCGGGCCAGCGTCGCTTGCCGCCGTCGAATATGAGCCCGAGGAAGAGGACATCCTCGCCGACCTCATCCCGCGCAACGTCGCCGTGCAGGTCTATCGCGCCCTGCTCGAGAACCAGGCGGGCTTCTATGGCTCGCAGATGACCGCGATGGACAATGCGACCCGCAACGCCGGCGACATGATCAACCGCCTGACGATCCAGTACAACCGAACCCGCCAGGCCGCGATCACGACCGAGCTCGTCGAAATCATTTCCGGGGCGGAAGCGCTGTAATTACCTGTTCCCCGGCGAAGGCCGGGGCCCAGGCGGCGCTCCCGCGCCGATTTTGTTTAGGACTGGACCCCGGCCTTCGCCGGGGAACTGAAGGGAAGAGTAAGAGACATGGCCACCGCCGCCGAAACCAAGCCCCGCAAGAAAGCCGCGCCGAAGGCGGCGCCGACCGAGACCAGGGCCGCCGCTCCGGTCAGCAACCTCGTCGGCCGCGTCAGCCAGGTCATCGGCGCCGTCGTCGACGTCGCGTTCGAAGGCGACCTGCCGCCGATCCTCACCGCGCTTGAGACCGACAACCACGGCAACCGCCTGGTGCTCGAGGTCGCGCAGCACCTCGGCGAGAATGTCGTGCGCACCATCGCGATGGACTCGACCGACGGCCTGACCCGCGGCCAGGACGTCCGCTCGACCGGCTCCGAAATCCGCGTCCCCGTCGGCCCGAAGACCCTCGGCCGGATCATGAACGTGATCGGCGAGCCGATCGACGACCAGGGTCCGATCGGCAGCGACATGAGCGCTCCGATCCACGCCGAGGCTCCGGCCTTCGTCGACCAGTCGACCGAGGCGGCGATCCTGGTCACCGGGATCAAGGTCATCGACCTGCTCGCGCCTTACGCCAAGGGCGGCAAGATCGGCCTGTTCGGCGGCGCCGGCGTCGGCAAGACCGTGCTGATCCAGGAGCTGATCAACAACATCGCCAAGGGCCACGGCGGCGTTTCGGTGTTCGCCGGCGTCGGCGAGCGCACCCGCGAGGGCAACGACCTCTACCACGAGTTCCTCGACGCGGGCGTCATCGCCAAGAACAAGGCCGGCAACCCGACCCCGGAAGGCTCGAAGGTCGCGCTGGTGTTCGGCCAGATGAACGAGCCGCCGGGAGCCCGCGCCCGCGTCGCTCTATCGGGCCTGACGCAGGCGGAATATTTCCGCGACGTCGAGGGCCAGGACGTGCTGTTCTTCGTCGACAACATCTTCCGCTTCACTCAGGCCGGGTCGGAAGTGTCGGCGCTGCTCGGGCGCATCCCCTCGGCCGTGGGCTATCAGCCGACGCTTGCCACCGACATGGGCACGCTGCAGGAGCGGATCACCTCGACCAACAAGGGGTCGATCACCTCGGTGCAGGCGATTTACGTGCCCGCTGACGACCTGACCGACCCCGCGCCGGCGACGTCCTTCGCCCACCTCGACGCGACGACGACGCTCAGCCGCGCGATCTCCGAGCTCGGCATCTATCCGGCGGTGGACCCGCTCGATTCGACCAGCCGCGTGCTCACCCCCGCCGTCGTCGGCCAGGAGCATTACGAGACCGCCCGCGCGGTTCAGGAGACGCTGCAGCGCTACAAGAGCCTGCAGGACATCATCGCCATTCTCGGCATGGACGAACTGAGCGAGGAAGATAAGCTGATCGTCGGCCGCGCCCGCAAGATCCAGCGCTTCCTCAGCCAGCCGTTCCACGTCGCC
>DASTID010000018.1:0-10883 GCA_035717905.1 Sphingomicrobium sp.
GGTGCGTGGATTTTCCTCACCCTGGGCATCACGGCGGGCAGCTATTGGGCCTATTACGAGCTCGGTTGGGGCGGCTATTGGTTCTGGGACCCGGTCGAGAATGCCTCGCTGATGCCGTGGCTCGCGGCGACCGCGCTCCTCCACTCGATCAACGTCCTTGCCGCGCGCGGCGCGCTCAAGGCGTGGACGATGATGCTCTCGGTGATCGCTTTTTCGATGTCGATGGTCGGCACGTTCCTCGTCCGCTCGGGCATTCTGACCTCGGTCCATGCGTTCGCGATCGACCCCGAACGCGGGACCTTCCTGCTGGGGTTGCTCGCGATCTATGTCGGCGCGGCGTTCGTGCTGTTCGCGGTGCGCGGCGCGACCCTGAAGGAAGGCGCCCCGTTCGAGCTGGTCAGCCGCGAGAGCGGGCTGGTGATCAACAACCTGCTGTTGACCGTGATCCTCGCGATCGTCTTCGTCGGCACGCTCTATCCGTTGTTCGTCGAGGCCGTCTCGGGCGAGAAATTGTCGGTCGGCGCGCCGTATTTCAACGCGGTCGCCGGGCCGCTGGCGCTGATCCTGGCGGTGCTGGCGGGCGTCGGGCCGCTGCTTGCCTGGCGGCGCGAGCGGCGGCCGGTGCTGCGCAGGCTGGTCGTCCCCGCGCTGCTCGGCGCGACCGCGCTGGCGATCACGATCATCCTTGCGCCCCACATGGCGATCCTGCCGCGTCTCGGCCTCACGGTGGCGGCGTATCTCGCCGCGGCGAGCGTCCTGCCGCTGGTCGGCCGCAACCCGCTGCGCGCGCCGCCCGCCACTTGGGGCATGGTCGTCGCGCATTTCGGCATCGCCGTCGCGCTGGCCGGGATGGCCGCCAACGCCGCCTTCACGAGCGAGCGGCTGGCGGTCGCCAAGCCAGGCGAGACGCTGAGTGTCGGGCCGTGGCTGGTGCGCTTCGACGGCGTGACCCCGGCCGCGGGCAAGAACTGGACCGCGATCGAGGCCGAGCTGCGCGCGTCGCGCGGCGAGGCGCCGGTCACTCTCCGGCCGCAAACGCGCTATTTTACCGATCCACCCATGGAGACCAACGAAGCGGCGATCGAGACCCTCTGGAACGGCCAGCTGTACACGGTCGTCGGCAAGTCCGACCCGTCGGGCGGGTGGCAATTGCGCTTGTGGTGGAAGCCGTTCGTCACCCTCATCTGGGCCGGCGGCGCGCTAATCGGGCTGGGCGGTGCGCTGGCGCTGATCGGCCGGGCCTGGCGTCTCCGCCGCAGGCGGCGCGAGCCGGACTGGCGGGCGCGGTACATATGAGCCGAGCCATCCGCTTCGCCCCGCTCGTGCTGCTCGCGCTCGTGCTGATCGGCCTTGTGTGGCGGCTAGCGACGCCCGCGGACACCACCGTGCCCTCGAAAATGGCCGGGAAGCCCGTTCCGGCGTTCGATCTTTCGGCAGCCCTGCCGTCGAAGCCGGGCCTGTCGTCCGCCGACCTTGCGACCGGCAAGCCTCGGCTGGTGAACATCTTCGCCAGCTGGTGCGTGCCGTGCATCGCCGAGGTCCGCGTGCTGCAGACCCTGCAAGCGCGCGGCGTGGCGATCGACGGGATCGCGGTGCGCGACCGGTCGGAGGACGTGGCCGAGTTCCTCGCGCGGAACGGCGACCCGTACGAACGGATCGGCAGCGACCGGCAAAGCGAAGTGCAGATCGGCCTCGGCTCGTCCGGCGTGCCCGAAAGCTTTATCGTCGATGCGCGCGGGATCATTCGCTACCAGCACATCGGGCCGATCGAGCAATCGGACATTCCGGCGATCCTGCAACAACTGGAGCAGGCGCGGTGAGGTGCCGTCCGTCATTGCGAGGCGCGCAGCGCCGCGGCAATGCAGCGCTTTCTGGATTGCTTCGCTTCGCTCGCAATGACGGGCTGGTTGTGGCCATGACCTTGGCGCTCGCCGTGCCCGCGATCGCCGACAGCAACCTGCCGCCGGCCTATTGGGCCAACCGCCAGCTTCCCGACGCGGCCCAGGAAGCCAGGGCGCAGGCACTGATGGAGGAACTGCGCTGCCTGGTCTGCCAGGGCCAGTCGATCGCCGACAGCGACGCCGAGCTCGCCGGCGACATGCGCGACCTGGTGCGGCGGCGCATCGCGGCAGGCGAAGCGCCGTCACAGGTGCGCCGCTGGCTCGTCCAGCGCTATGGCACGTGGATCAGCTACCGCCCGACGGCCGAGCCGGCGGCGTGGCCGCTGTGGCTCGCGCCGCTTGCGCTGCTGATCGTCGGGGCAGTTTTGGTCCGGCGGCGGATCCGGATCGGACGACACCGGTGAGCGGTTGGCTCGCTCTGCTGCTGCTCGTTGCCGCGAGCCTCGTCCTGTTGCGGCTGCTCGGCGTGCGCGGGGGAATGCTGACCGCCGCGTCGGCCGCCTTGTCGTTCGGCGCCGCGGGCTACGCGCTCCAGGGGCGGCCGGGCCTTCCCGCCGCACCCGCACAGTCTGCGGACGCGGCCGGAATCGTCCCGCTGACCGACGCTCGCCACGCCTTTTATGGCGATTTCAGCGGCGAGGAGTCGTGGCTGCGCATCTCGGAGGCGCTCGCCCACTCGGGTAACACGGCGGACGCCGTCGGCATCCTCCAGAACGCGGTCCGGCGCTACCCGACCAGCCCGCACCTGTGGGTCGGCCTCGGCAATGCGCTGGTCGATCACGCTCACGGCCTCACGCCGCCCGCCGAGCTCGCCTATCGGCGCGCGGCCGAGCTGTCGCCCGGCTATCCCGCGCCGCCGTTCTTCTATGGGCTCGCGCTGGCGCGCTCGGGCGACCGCGAGGCGGCGGTCGCGATCTGGAAGCAGATTCTCATTGATGCGCCGGCCGATGCCAGCTGGCGCCCGCTGATCGAGCAGGGGGTGGCGGCGCTGAGCAATTATCCTCTCCGGCATTTGCCGGGGAGGGGGACCGCCGAAGGCGGTGAAGGGGCCTCTTAGACCCCTCCGTCAGCTTCGCTGCCACCTCCCCGCGAAAGCGCGGGGAGGATGATCAAACCGGCGCGAACTTGAGGTCGAGCGCTTCGGCGACGGCCTGGTGGCGGATCTTGCCGTTCGACACGTTGAGCCCGTTGGCGAGATGCGGGTCGCGCTTGAGCGCCGCCTCGACGCCGAGATTGGCGATCGCAAGCACGAACGGCAGGGTCGCGTTGTTGAGCGCAAAGGCGCTAGTCCGCGCGACGGCGCCGGGCATGTTGGCGACACAATAATGGATCACCCCGTCGACCTCGTAGACGGGGTCGGCGTGGGTCGTGGCGTGGCTGGTTTCGAAGCAGCCGCCCTGGTCGATCGCGATGTCGACCAGCACCGAGCCGCGCTTCATCGTTTTCAGCATCTCGCGCGTGACCAGCTTGGGCGCGGCCGCGCCGGGGACCAGCACGGCGCCGATCACCAGCTCGGCCTTCTCGACCGCATTGGCGATCGCCGCGCGCGATGCGTAGGCGGTCTTGATCTGGCTCGAGAAGAACATGTCGAGCTCGGCCAGCCGCTCCATGTTGATGTCGTAGATGGTGACGTCGGCGCGCATGCCGACCGCCATTTGCGCGGCGTTGACGCCGGCGACGCCGCCGCCGAGGATCGCGACCGTCGCCGGGGCGACGCCGGGCACGCCGCCCAGCAGAACGCCGCGCCCGCCTTGCTCCTTTTCCAGGTAATGCGCGCCAACCTGGACCGACATCCGGCCGGCGACCTCGCTCATCGGCTTCAACAGCGGCAGCGACCCGTTCTTCGAGGTCACCGTCTCATAGGCGACGCAGATCGCGCCGGATTTCATCAGCCCTTCGGCCTGCGGCTTGTCGGCGGCGAGGTGCAAATAGGTGAACAGGATCTGCCCGGGTCGCAGCAGCGCGATTTCCTGCGCTTGCGGCTCCTTGACCTTGACGATCATGTCCGCGGCCTCGAACACCGCCTTGGCGTCGGGCAGGATCTTCGCTCCGGCCTTGTCGTAGGCGCGGTCGGGACAGTCGATGCCCTTGCCGGCGCCGGTCTCGACAACCACCTCATGGCCATGCGCGACCAGCTCCGCCACGGAGGCGGGCGTCAGGCCCACGCGATATTCATGAACCTTGATCTCCTTAGGCACCCCGACCCGCATTATCCGCTCGCTCCGCTGATGATGTTTGCGCGGGCCTATAGACGCGCTTTTCGCCTCTGTCCCCACCGATTGCAGCGCCGTAACGGCAGTGCTAGTCAGGCGCGCCCATGACCGAGGACTTCGGCCCCGGCGCCAAGGATGCGAAGCCGCAGTCTGTCAGTCTGACCAGCACCACATGAACATCACCGCCACCGGGGCCGCTGAAGCCGAGGCGCCGCAAGTCCCGTCGCATGAGCACGGCCATGCGCAGGGTCCGCTTTACAAGCTGGCCATCGGCGCGATCGGAATCGTGTTCGGCGACATCGGCACTTCGCCAATCTACGCCTTCCGCGAGACCTTCGCCGGCCATCACACGCTGATTCCCGACCGGCTGCACATCTTCGGCGTGCTGAGCCTGATCTTCTGGTCGATGATGATGATCGTGACGTTGAAATACGTCACCATCATCATGCGCGCCGACAACAAGGGGGAGGGCGGCAGCCTGGCGCTCCTCGCGCTGATCAACCGCTCGCTCGGCGGCAAGCGGCGCTGGACCAGCGGCATCATCCTGATGGGCGTATTCGCGACCGCGCTATTCTACGGCGATTCGATGATCACGCCGGCGATTTCGGTCCTGTCGGCGGTCGAGGGCCTGACCACCGTCAACGCCGGCCTGCAGCCGTTCGTCGTTCCGATCGCCATCGTCATCCTGGTCGGGCTGTTCGCGATCCAGTCGCGCGGCACGGCGCGCGTCGGCTTGCTGTTCGGGCCGGTGATGCTGTTCTACTTCGCGACCATCGCCGTGCTTGGCCTCATGCATCTGGTGCATCAGCCGGCGGTCATCCTGGCGATGCTCAACCCGGTCAACGCGGTCAATTTCTTCACGACCGACTTCATGCGCGCGTTCATCGCGCTCGGCTCGGTCGTGCTGGCGGTGACCGGAGCCGAAGCGCTGTACGCCGACATGGGCCATTTCGGCCGTCGCCCGATCCGCGTGTCGTGGCTCTATTTTGTCATGCCGGCGCTGCTGCTGAATTACATGGGGCAGGGCGCGATGATCCTGTCGGCCGGGCCGGCCGATGCGCTGGCCAAGGTCAAGGACCCGTTCTTCTATCTCGCGCCCGATGCGTTCCGCCTGCCGCTTGTGCTCCTCGCCACCGCAGCGACGATCATCGCCAGCCAGGCGGTGATCTCGGGCGCCTTCTCTGTGACTCAGCAGGCGATCCAGCTAGGCTTCGTGCCGCGGCTGCGCATTACCCACACCAGCGAAGCGGCCGCCGGCCAAATCTATATCCCGACCGTCAACTGGGCGCTGATGACCATGGTCATCCTGCTGGTGCTGACGTTCGGCAGCTCGTCCAACCTAGCCGCGGCCTATGGCATCGCGGTGACCGGCGCGATGCTGATCGACAGCGTTCTCATCTCGGTCGTCCTCAGGCACATGTGGAACTGGAACCGGCTGGCGGTCGCGGGGCTGCTCGTCCTGTTCTTCGCCGTCGACGGCTCGTACCTCGCCGCGAACCTGCTCAAGATCCCGGCCGGCGGCTGGTTCCCGCTGCTCGTCGGCGCGATCGCCTTCACCTTGCTCACCACTTGGGCGAAGGGCCGCAAGCTGATGATCGACCGGATGAACGAGGCCAGCCTGCCGATGGAAATCTTCATCAAGTCGGCCGCGCCGAGCGCCGCGCGGGTGCCGGGGACCGCGGTGTTCATGACCAGCGCGGCGAGCGGCGTGCCCCATGCGCTGCTCCACAATTTGAAGCACAACAAGGTGCTCCACGAACGGATCATCCTGCTCACCGTACGGATCGAGGATATTCCCTATGTCCCGCTCGAGAAGCGGATCGAGCAGAAGGACTATGGGTCGGGCTTTTACCGCGTCGTCGTGCGCTACGGCTTCATGGAGGAGGTCGATATCCCGATGGCGCTCGCGCAGCTCAAGGGCTGCGGGCCGCAGTGCAAGATGATGGACACCAGCTTCTTCCTCGCGCGCCAGACGCTGATCGCCTCGTCGCGTCCGGGAATGGCGATCTGGCGCGAAAAACTGTTCGCCTGGATGCTGCGCAACGCGGAAAGCGCGATGGAGTTCTTCAAGCTCCCGACCAACCGCGTCGTCGAGCTCGGGAGCCAGGTCGAGATTTGAACCAGCGCCGCTGCCGCGCATTGCCGCACCATGGCTGAAACCATCTCCTGGGTCGCGACCGTCGCGACCATCGTCGCCGCATCGCTGACCGCCGCGAACCTCGGCTCGCGGATTACCGGCTTCGGCTTCGTCGTGTTCACTCTCGGCGCGCTGTGCTGGATCGCCGTCGGCGCGGTCACAAACCAGCCGGCGCTCATGTGGACCAATGTCGTGCTCGTCATTCTCGACCTATTCGGCGTCTGGCGCTGGCTCGGCCGGCAAGCGCGGGTGGAGGAGGGCGGCCGGTCCGCCGCCGAAGCGAGCGAGGACACGCCCGGCGAGGCGCTGTTCCCGGTCTCGCTCCTCGCGCGAGCGCCCGTCCGATGCGGTGAAACGGAAATCGGCCGCTGCGTCGATGCCATGGCCGGATGCCGGAGCGGCCGGCTCGATTATGTCGTGGTCTCGCAAGGCGGCGTTGCCGGCGTTGGCGAGACGTTACGGCGCTTGCCCTGGATCGACGCCGAAATCGACGACGACCGGCTTGTCTCGCGGCTCCAGCCCGATCAGTTCGCCGCGCTCGAGGAGCTGTCGAAGGACGAATGGCCGGGGCGCTGATAGTCACGGCGGAGTTGGGCCCCGAGGATTTCGCCTGGCTCGATGCGCTTCGCCGCCGCCACTACCCGCCCGAGCGCAACCACGTCCCCGCGCATCTGACGATCTTCCATGCCCTGCCGCGGTCGACGGAAACCGAGTTGAGCCATCGCCTGGCCGAGCTCGCGCGCGGACCCCGGCCGAAGGCGCGCATCGAGGGCGTGCTCGACCTGGGCGGCGCGGTGGCTTTCCGGGTGGTCTCGACCGACCTCGACACGCTGCGCGGCGAGCTTGCGCACGATCTTCACGGGCTGCTCGGAGCGCAGGACGCCGCGGGATGGCGGCCGCACGTCACGATCCAGAACAAGGTCGGCGCGAAAGCGGCGCGGGCGCTCGCTCAATCCCTTCGCGAGAACTTCCGGCCGCGCCCGTTGGCGATCACGGGCCTCGGGCTTCATCGCTATGACGGGGGTCCGTGGGAGACGGTCGAACGCTTTCCGTTCCGCGGGATCAGGTGACTTCGCCGATCCCGTCGCAGCTGAGGTCGAACGCGGCGAGGCCCGAGTCGAGCACGGACGCGAGCATCGGCTGCTCCATCAATTCCTCGATTGCGCCCGCGGTCCCGTCGGCGACGAGCGACTGGGCTTCCTCCATCGCCTCGTCCCAGTCGCCGGCCTCGTAGGTGCCCTGGCCGACCCAGCAAAACGCGATGACTTCGGCGAGTTGGTCTTCGCCCAAATCCTCGAACACCGCCTGCAGCTCTTCCTCGACGCTGGTGTTGATGTCGTCCTCGAGCACGCTCAGCGCGCCTTCCTGCTCATCGTCGACATTGTCCGGGTCCTCGCCCGGATCGTAGTCGCTCGCGGTCTGCGCCTCATATTCCCGCGCCCGCAGGATGATGCGGCACAAGGTGTCGAGGGGCGTCAGGGGGTCCATTCGGGCGCTCTCCAATCACGCGCTCAACGAGAGCAAAGGTAAGCGGTTCCTCGCGTTGACCGGTCTGCCGCGGCCACCTATATCGCGGCCCGCTCGCCCCTAGTGGGGGTGCGGATCATGCCTGACGGGGCGGAGTAGCTCAGCTGGTTAGAGCAGCGGAATCATAATCCGCGTGTCGGGGGTTCAAGTCCCTCCTCCGCTACCACTTCCGCGGCGCTTCGGGTTCATGCCGGCCTAGAAGGGCCGGTAGGCGGATACGAACAGGCGGACTGAATGGCCGCCGGGCCCACCCAGCGGCACGCCCGCTTCCGCCGAAAAAGCGCTGCCGCCGATGCTGAAGCGGGCACCGATCCCGGCCGAGGCGAGCGATCGCTTGTGGTCGGAGGTGAGCGCCGGCCTGGCGTCGAACGCCGCGCCGCCGTCGACGAAGGCGAACAGCCACGGATTGGCGAGCGGACCCTTTTTCTGCGGCAGACGATAGCTGAGCTCGAGCCCGCCGCCGATCCCGCGTGCCGCGGTCGCCGCGTTGAACGCGAATGCTCTGCCGATGCGATTGCCGCCGAGCGCGAATTCCTCGGCCGAGAGCAGCGGCCGATTGGCATATTGGCCCGCGACCACGGCCTGGAGGCGGAAGTCGTCGGACAAGGGCCGGATGACCTTCAGCGCGAATTCGGCCTTGGTGAACTTGCCGCCGGCGTTGCGCCGCGACGACAGCGGATCGCCGACCCTGGTCATGCCGTCGAAGCCAAGCCCGCGCGAGAGCGCCAGCTCGCCCTGGATCAACGTGCGCGTTTCGGTCGAGAAATCGACGCCGACCCGCGCCACCCGCAAATGATCGCGGAGCTTGGCGACGCCGTGCTCGCTGGCGCCGCTGCGCCAGTCGTTCACCGACAGCTTGCCGACCATGGTGAGGGCGCGGCTGCGAAGCACGGGATAGCTCAATTGCGCGGTCAGGCTCGTCGAATCGCCGTCGAGCCGCTCGAGCTCGCGCAGGTACTGGTCGCCCCTCGACGCCGACAGGGTCAGGCGAAGGCCGTCGCGCCCGATCGGCAATCCGGCGACGACCTGGCCGTAGAGATAACGGAACTTGCCGCCCGGCATGGCGAACAAATCTGCGCGGAGCTCGTCGCCGTCGACGGCAACCGATGAGAAGGACGCGCTGGTATAGAGCCGCGTCCGGGCCGCGCTCTGCGTGCCGCGATTGTCCATGTAGGTGAAGGCGCGGGTGCGGTTGCGCTTCAGGGTGATCTTGAGCGCGTAAATGCCGGCTTCGGCATCCGTGCGCGAAAGGGCGACGTCGGCGACCGTCACTCCGGGATAATCGCGCATCAGGCCGATCGCGCGCTCGAGCGTCGCCGACTTCAGCGGGACTTCCTTGAGCAGCGGGGCCGCGATCGCCTCGATCGCCGCTTCGTCGGCGCCGCCGCCGGCAATCGCGAGGCTGCCGATGCGGCCCTCGACCACGTCGACCCGAACCATGCCGGCTTCGACGTCCTGCGAGGGAACCGTCGCATAGGACAGCAGGAAGCCGCTGTCGCGATAGCGCTCGGTGATCCGGGCCGCGATCTGCGCGAGCTTGCGCCCGTCCACTTCAGTGGCAAGCATGGGCTCGAAGGAGCCGCTGAGGTCCGCCTTCGAGAAGGCCGTGGCGCCGTCGATGTTGACCGCGCCGAGGGTGAACTTTCCGGTTTCCGGCAAGCGCGCGGCGCGGGCGGGCGCGAGTCCCGAGATCACCGGCGCGACGGAATCGACGTGAGGCTGCCGCGGGATGGTCCGCTCGATGGCGGCCGGCTCGGGCGCGCTCTGGGCGTTAGCGGTGGCCGACGCCGCCGTGAGCGCGATCAGGCCGGCCCGCCACAGGGCACCGAAGCTGAGCAAGCGAATAGAGATGTGGCACCCCGCAACGATTCAATGCACCCATCGTCCGCGCCATACCCCGGTGATGATTAAGAAATTCCAAGCGCTTCAACGAACGCGGTAAAGATTCGCTAACCATTGCCGGTTACTTCCCATTAGCCGGCGACCGGTAAATCCCGACTTGATCACAAGTGGGGTGTCCGCAATGTGCCGGCTGCTTTTCATCTTCCTTTCCGCCCTCGTCCTCGCGCCTTCGCCCGCTATCGCCAAAAGCGCTGGCGCGGCGATGTGGGTCGTCACCCAGATGAGCGGGGACGCGCGAGTCGTTCACGCCGGCCTGCAGCCGGTCTCGCTGAAGACCAATCTGCGGCTTGCGCCAGGGGACGTGGTGATGACCGGCGCAACCGGCCGCGCGACCCTCGTGCACGATGCGGATTACATCGTGGTGGCGCCGCGCAGCGAGCTGCGCCTGCCGACGGAGGCGCAGCCGACCGGCTTCACGCGCGTGATCCAGAATCTCGGCACCATGCTGTTCAAGGTGCAACACACCGGCGTCCCGCATTTCGCGGTCGACACGCCGATGCTCGCGGCCGTGGTCAAGGGCACGACCTTCACCGTCGTCGTCGACAAGGACCGCAGCGCCGTCCAGGTCACCCAGGGCGTCGTCCAGGTGACCGCGCTCGACGGCGGCATGAGCCGGCTCGTCGAGGGCGGGCGAACGGTATTCATCAATCGCGCCGATCCCAGGCGCCTGCTCGATGCGGACTCGCCGGCGCCCGCGGCAAAGACCGGCACTTCCAGTACCGTGCGGATCAAGGGAACGGCGTCGCCTTCGGTGGCGTCGATCGCCGCGCTGACGGACGGCTTGGTGCGGCCGGCCGCGGCGCCCCGCGCGCCGGCAACCGCGCTGACGCAAGTCGCCGCCGCGGAGCCGGTCGAGGTCGTCGGTACGACGGCGGCCGTAGGGCCGTCCGCGCCAGCGCCGACGTCGCCGGGCGTCGCGCCGGTCGCCTCGTCCCCGACTCAGCCGGTCGTCGCGATTGCCGACACGACGGTTCCCGCAGTCACCGCGCCGCTGGTCGACGCCGTGGATACGAGCGTTCCGGCGATTACCGAGCCAGTGGTCGACCTCGTCGAGACGACGGTCCCGGCGGTAACGGAGCCAGTGACCAACATCGTCGAGACCACGGTCCCGGCCGTAATCGAGCCGGTGACCAACATCGTCGAAGCGACAATCCCGGCGGTGATCGAGCCGGTGACGAACATCGTTGAGACCACGGTCCCGGC
>DASTID010000019.1:0-9725 GCA_035717905.1 Sphingomicrobium sp.
CGCCGCGCTCGGCGCGATCGACGAGCATACGGCGGGCTTCCTGGTCGAGCCGATCCAGGGCGAGGGCGGCATCCGTCCCGGCACCCCCGAATTCCTCTCGGGGCTGCGCGCGGCGTGCGACGAAAACGACCTGATGCTGGCGTTCGATGAAGTGCAATGCGGAGTCGCGCGCACGGGCACGCTCTACGCCTACGAGCAATATGGCGTGATCCCCGACATCATGGCCTCGGCCAAGGGCATCGGCGGCGGCTTCCCGCTCGGCGCGTGCCTCGCGACCGAGAAGGCAGCGGCCGGAATGGTGGTCGGCACCCACGGCTCGACCTATGGCGGCAACCCGCTCGCGATGGCGGCCGGGCAGGCGGTGTTCGACGTGATCGCCAATGACGAGTTCCTGGCGCAGGTGCGGATGAAGGGCGAGCGGCTGCGCGCGGCGCTCGAGCAGATGATCCCCAACCACGACCACCTGTTCGACAGCGTCCGCGGCACCGGGCTGATGCTCGGGGTAAAGATGAAGACCGACAGCCGGGCGTTCGTGAATTATCTGCGGACCAAGGGGCTGCTGACGGTGTCGGCGGGCGACAATGTGATGCGCGTGCTGCCGCCGCTTACAATCGAGGAAGAGCATATTCGCGAGTTCGTCGACACGCTGTCGGCGGCGGCCGCGGAATATGAGGTGCCCGCGGCGGCGGCGTAGGCGCCACCGTCGAAGGCTGTGCGCCGAGAGTCATTTTTGGTAAAAGGCCGCCCGCGTGGAGGCGTGCGGGCGCAGCCGTCGTCGTTCGCGCGTGAAGCTTCGTCGTTGCAGTCCGGGGGATGACGAATGGCCGCAATCCCGTCCCAGAACCGCAAATATGCGATCGCGGCCGCGCTGATCCTCGCGCTCGGCGCTGGCGGTTACGGGCTTGCGAGCTTCCTCCCGCCGCTCGGGCCGATCGCCGGCACGATCGCGCCGCAGATGTACGTCGATTCGCTGCCCGACGCGCATATCCCGGTGAAGGGCCGCTATGTCCTCGTCGATGCCGCGTCCGCCCGGCTCTACATGATCGAGGACGGCCGGGTTCGCGATTCCATGCGGGTGATCGTGGGCAAGCCGGAGACCCCGACCCCGGCGCTGAGGAGCGTCATCAACTATGCGACGCTGAACCCCTATTGGCACGTGACCGGCGATCTCGCGCGGACGCTGGTGGCTCCGCGCGTGCTGCAGGACGGCGACGCCTATCTCACGACGCGCGGCTATGAGGTCGTCTCCGGCTGGGGGCCCGACGCACGCGTGCTCTCGCCCGACAGCGTCGACTGGCAGGCGGTCGCCGCCGGCAAGGCGACGGTTTACGTGCGTCAGCGGCCGGGCCCGGCCAACTCCCTCGGGCACTTCAAGTTCGACCTGCCGGACGGCGACGGGATCTATCTCCACGATACGCCCAAGAAGGAGCTCTTCGCCCAGGACGACCGCAGCCTGAGCCATGGCTGCGTCCGCCTCGAGGACGCGCAGCGGCTGGCGCGGTGGCTTCTCGAAAAGGACCCGCCCAGGGTTTCGGTGCCCGAGGAGAACGTGCTCCTTCCGCGCCCGGTGCCGATCACGATCAGCTACCTCGACCCCCGCAGCCAGACACGGCTCGCAGCGCTGCAATAGCGTCCCCTCGACCATGCCGCGCATGGTCCGGCGCCTTCGCCGCTTGCGCGGGGACGACGAGGACTTATCTTTCGTCCCATGCCGGAAATCCAGCTGAACTCCGACGTCGCGCTCGGCGTGGCAATTCCGGCGCGCAATGCGCGCGGGCGGATCGCGCGGCTGTCGAGCGTGGTCGACCAGGTGCTCGCCAGCCACGGCTACCCGCCCGCGGTCGAGCGGCTGATGGCCGAGGCGCTGGTGCTGACCGCGCTGCTCGGCGCGCTGCTCAAGGAGCCCGAGGGGCAGGTCACGCTCCAGGCGCAGACCGAAAACGGAATCGTCGACCTGATGGTCTGCGATTATCTCGGCGGCGAGCTGCGCGGCTATATCCGCCACGATCCCGAGCGGCTCGCCGACGCCGGCCCGAACCCGTCGCTGTTCGCGCTGTTCGGCAAGGGCTATCTGGCGATCACCTTCGACCACCCGGTGATGAAGGAACGCTACCAGGGCATTGTTCCGCTGGAGGGCGACAGCCTCGGCCAGGCCGCACAGAGCTTCTTCGGCCAGTCCGAGCAGATCCCGAGCATCGTCCGGCTGGCGGCCGAGAAGCGCGACGGCGGCTGGGTGGCGGGCGGCCTGCTGTTCCAGCATCTGCCCGAAGGCGAGGAGGGGCGCGAGCGGCTGCACACCCGGCTCGACCATCCCGACTGGCCGCACGTCGCGATCCTCGCCGGGTCGGTGAAGGCCGACGAGCTGACCGACCCCGAGCTGCCGCTCGACACGTTGCTGTGGCGGCTGTTCCACGAAGAGGACGAGGTGCGCACGCTGGCGGCACTGCCGCTCAAGCGCGGCTGCCGCTGCGACCCTGATTACGTGCGCTCGGTGCTCGCCCGCTTTCCCGAGGCTGAGCGCGAGGCGATGGTCGGCGAGGACGGGATGATCCGGGTCGATTGCGAGTTCTGCTCGTCGAGCTTTGCCATCGCGCCGGGTGAATTATCCTGACATTGCAGGATGTAATCCGAAATTTAACCGCGCTATCATAAGCGGAGAATCATGGCTCGGAAGACTCTTGCCTTGGTGATTGGCGCGACCCTGCTGGCCGGGGCGGCGCTGGCCGCGGATCCGCGGCCGGCGGCGCTGGCCCATGCGCCGGCCGGCCTGTGGGAAATCGTCGGCGCCCCCGGCGGGAAGGCGCCGCGCCGCGAGTGCGTGCGCGACGTCTCCCTCCTCGCGCAATATGAGCATCGCGGCCACAGCTGCCGGCGCACTATCGTCAGCGAGCAGGGCAATTCGGCGGTGATCGATTACAGCTGTGGCGACGGCGGCTTCGGCCGCTCGAAGGTCACGGCGATCACGCCGCGTTCGCTGAGGATCGAAACCCAGGGCATCTCAGACCAGCTGCCGTTCAATTACGTGCTCCAGGCGCGACGGGTCGGCGAGTGCCCGGCGGAGGCTTCCGCCGCGCGTCATTAAGCCAGCGTTTAACCATTTGCGCGTAAGTGGACCGGGTGCCGGATTTGGCACGCTTTCCTCCCAATCGGGCAGCAATGCCCGATACCTAGGGCCGCCCCTCGCCAGACGGGCGGCCCTTCTTTTCATCCTCCCCTCGCTTTTGAGGGGAGGTGGCCCCCGCGAATGCGGGGGACGGAGGGGTCTTTGGAGCGGAAGAAGGCCCCTCCACCGCCTTCGGCGGTCCCCCTCCCCTGCAGAAGTAGGGGAGGATATAGGCGCGCTCATGAAATCGGCGGTGGTTCTTCTCTCGGGCGGGCTCGACTCGATGGTTTGCGCGGCGCTTGCCCGCGAGGCCGGCTTCGCGGTGACCGCGCTGACCGTGGATTACGGCCAGCGGCACCGGGTCGAGCTCGAGTCGGCGGCGGCGATCGCGGCCCGGCTTGCCGATCGCCATGTCGTGCTGCTGCTCGACCTCCGGGCATTCGGCGGGTCGGCGCTGACCGCCGACATCGCGGTGCCGAAGGAAGGCGCGGAGGGCGGCATCCCGGTGACTTATGTTCCGGCGCGCAACACGATCTTTCTCAGCCTCGCGCTCGGGCTCGCCGAGGCGAGCGGCGCGCGCGCCATCTTCATCGGCGTCAACGCGGTGGATTATTCGGGCTATCCCGACTGCCGGCCCGAGTTCATCGCCGAGTTCCAGAAGCTGGCCGATCTCGCGACCCGGGCCGGCGTCGAGGGCGAGCCCTTCGCGATCCACGCGCCGCTGCTCGACATGACCAAGGCCGAAATCGCGCGCGAGGCGCAGCGGCTCGGCCTCGACGCCGCGGCCAGCCACAGCTGCTACGACCCGCTGCCCGACGGCCGCCATTGCGGGCGGTGCGACGCGTGCCGGCTGCGCGCCAGGGGCTTTGCCGAGGCCGGGATCGCCGACCCGACCACTTACGCATGACTTATTCGGTCAAGGAATGCTTCCTGACGCTTCAGGGCGAGGGCGCGCAATCGGGCAGCCGCGCGGTGTTCCTGCGCTTCGCCGGCTGCAATTTGTGGTCGGGGCGCGAGCAGGACCGCGCGGACGCGCAATGCAGATTCTGCGACACCGATTTCGTCGGCACCGACGGGGAGGGCGGCGGCAAGTTCGACGGCGCCGAGGCGCTCGCGTCGCATGTCGAAGCGCGATGGGGAGCGGGCAGGGACGCGCGCCTAGTCGTGATCACCGGCGGCGAGCCGATGCTCCAGCTCGACGCGGCGCTGGTCGATGCGCTGCAAGCGCGCGGCTTCCGTGTCGCGGTCGAGACCAACGGGACCTTGCCCGCCGTCGCCGGGCTGGACTGGATCTGCGTCAGCCCCAAGGCGGGCACGCACGTGGCCCAGCGCTCGGGCGACGAGCTCAAACTGGTGTGGCCGCAGCAGGGGATCGATCCGGCCGAGCTCGAAAGCTGGGAATTCGCGCATTTCTTCGTCCAGCCGATGGACTGCGCCGCGCGCGATGAAGCGGTCGCGGCGGCGGTGGAGCTGGCGATGGCGCGGCCGAAATGGCGCCTGGCGCTGCAGGCGCACAAGCTGGTCGGACTACCCTGACCCTTCGACTCCGCTCAGGGCAGGCCTATTCCGTGACGTTCGCGGCGCTGTTCGATGCGGCCGGCGCGGGGGCGGGCTCCGCAGCGGGCGGGGAGGCCGGCTTGCGCGCCCGGACGGGCGCGCTTTTCGGCGTGGCGGCGGGCGTCGCGGGGCCAGCATCGTTCTCGGACATGTTCGCCAGCTCGTTGTCGATCTCGACGTCGGCGGCCATGTTGGCCGCATCGGCGGTGACGGCGTCGATCGCGGTCACGTCGTTGGCGACGATATTCTCGGCGGTGAGATTCTCGTCGGCGTTCATCGTCCGGTCGGTCTGATCATTGTTGCCGCAGGCGGCGAGGCCGGCTGCGGCGACGGCGACGACGAGAAGCAAAGCGCGCATTGTGAGGCTCCAGGTCCTTGCGGCAAAAAAAGAGGCTGCCGGAATACCGGCAGCCCCTTGAAACGCAAATGCCTCCCGTCGGGGAGGCAATGCATTACATCGCGTTGTTCGCCGCAGCGTTGGCCGCATCGGCAGCGCTGTTGGCGGCGTCGGCAGCGCTGTTGGCAGCGTCCGTCGCGTTCATGGTCATGTTCATGTCCGTGGCGTTCATGTCGACAGCGTTCATGTCCGTCGCGTTCATGTCAGTCGTCGTGAGGTTCTCATCGACGTTCATGGTGTTGTTGGCTTCGTTGTTGCTGCTGCAAGCCGCAACTGCCAGGGCCGCGCCAGCGACCAGGATAAGAGCACGCATTCAAGACTCCCTATTTATTGCGATCTGCAGCGGTCTCCCGCTTCGCAAATCGCGCGGACAATAGTCTGAAGCGCGCCGTTCCATCAAGACTCTTTGCACGACTGTTCCAAGCCGTTGAGAAATGATGAGAAACTGCGCTCCAAGGCGCAATCAACCCTTGTCAGCGGCATTTGTTTCCCAAGTTCGGCAAGGCTGGTGACGCCGAATTCGGATATTCCGCAAGGGATGATGCCGGCGAAATGGGCGAGGTCGGGAGCGACGTTGATGGCGAAGCCGTGGAGCGTGACCCAGCGCTTCACGCGAACGCCGAGCGCTCCGATCTTTGCTTCTTGCCGACCTTCGCCGACCCAGATGCCGATCCGCTCCGGCGCTCGGTGCGCGTCGACGCCGAGCTCGCCCAGAGCAGCGATTATCCAGCCTTCGAGGCCGTGGACGAAGCGGCGGATGTCCTTCCCGCGCCGTTCGAGATCGAGGACGACGTAGCCGACGCGCTGTCCGGGCCCGTGATAGGTGTAGCGGCCGCCGCGGCCCGCCTCGAACACCGGGAAGCCCTCGGGGTTGGTGAGCTCGGTCGGGTCGGCGCTGGTGCCGGCGGTGAACAGAGGCGGGTGCTCGAGCAGCCAGACAAGCTCGCGCTCCGTGCCTTCGCGCACTGCCGCCGCGCGGCGCTCCATTGCGGCCAGCGCGTCCGCATACGGCACCGGCGCCGCGCTGACGCGCCATTCGATTTCGGGATGAGCGTCCATGGCCGGCCGAGCACATGGCGATGCCCCGGCAGCAGGGCAAGCGCCGTTGCGCTGGCCGGCGCGCGTCCGCATAAGCCCCGCGAAACCGCAACCGAGGAAGCTTCATGGCCGGACTGTCGATCTCGAGAGCGTGGGAGGAGACGCGGCGGGTCCTCGCTCACGACGGCCGGCTGGTCGCGAGCGTCGCGCTGGCGATGATCGCGTTTCCGGCGGCGCTGTCGGCGCTGGTGAACCCGCGCGCGATGTCCGATTCCGCGACCCCGATGTGGATCGACGTCCTGGTCCTGCTGTGCTCGCTGGTGGTGCTGTCGGGCCAGCTGGCGCTGATCCGCCTCGCGCTCGCGCCGTCGATCACGGTCGGCGCGGCGATCGCGCACGGCTTTCGGCGGATGCCGATCTATCTGCTCGCGGCGATCCTGGTCGGAATGGCGATGCTGATCGCGGCAATTCCATTCTTTCTGGTGCTGGTTCTGTCGGGCGTGTCGCTGGCGGGCGCCGACCTGATGCGGTCCCCGGTGTTCCTGCTGCTGTCCGGTCTCTATTTGATCGTCCTGTTCTTCGTCGGCGTCAGGATGATCATGTCGTCGCCGGCCGCGAGCGCCGAGCCAATCGGGCCGATCGAGATCATTCGCCGCAGCTGGCACCTGACCCACGGCCACGGCTGGGCCCTGTTCGGCTTCCTCGTGCTGTTCTTCGTCGGCGCGGCGGTGCTGCTGATCGCGGTGAGCAGCGCGCTCGGCTCGGTGGTGACGCTGCTGCTCGGCCCGGTCGAACCGATGTCGCTGAGCGCGCTCCTCGTCGCGCTAGCCGATGCGATCGTCCAGGCGATCGTCACGTCGTTGCTGGCGATTATGCTGGCGCGGATCTACGCGCAGCTGTCGGGCGGAGGCGGGGGCAGCGTGTCGGTCCCGAGAAGCGGGACCTGAGGCGCGCAGTCGACCGGCAGAATGCCGCGCAACCGCGGGTCGGCGAAGCGCTCGATCGCGCGCCGGTAGGCGCGGAAGCCGGCTTTCTCGTAGGCGCGAAGCGCGGCCGGATGGTCGAGCGAGCAGGTGTGGACGTGGACCCGCGCGACGCCCTCGCGCCACGCGAGCTCAAGCGCCCGCGACAGCAGCCAGCGGCCGTGGCCCTTGCCTGACAGCTCGGGGACGAGGCCGACGAACGCCAGCTCGCATTCGCCGGCGGCGCGGAAATCGAGTTCGAGCATGCCGACTTCGCCGGCGTCGCCGCTGACCACCTTGTAGAGCGCGACGTTCGGATCGGCGATGATGGAGCCGAGCTCGTCATCAGACATGACGAGGCGAGAGAACCACAGCCACCGCGACCCGACGCGGCGGAAGAGGAGGCGATATTCGTCCGGATCGGGATCTCGCACGCGCTCGAGCGAGAGGGGACAGTCCCTCGCGCGCGAGGGACGGTCCCCGTCGGGCGGCGCGGTCATTTCGAGGTAGGTGACTACGGCGGCGAGGTTGGTGTCTGGAATAGGGTCGTAGCTCACCTCTCCTCCCCTCGATTTCGAGGGGAGGGGGACCAGCGAAGCTGGTGGAGGGGTCTCGGAGGCCGCAAGGACCCCTCCACCGCCTTCGGCGATCCCCCTCCCCTGCAAATGCAGGGGAGGATAATCACCTCCACCTCGCCAGCGGGGGCAGGCTCATCAGGATCGCGTCGATATTGCCGCCGGTCTTGAGCCCGAACAGGGTGCCGCGGTCGTAGAGCAGGTTGAACTCGACGTAGCGGCCGCGGAACTCGAGCAGCCGCTCGCGCTCCTCGTCGGTGAACGGCGTGGTCATGCGGCCGCGCACGATCTGCGGGAAAATGTCGAGGAACGCCTCGCCGACGTCGCGCGTGAAGGCGAAGTGCGCGTCGAAATGGCCTTCGAGATGGTCGTAGAAAATCCCGCCGACGCCGCGCGCGACGCCGCGATGGGGAAGCCAGAAATATTCGTCGGCCCATTTCGAGAAGCGCGGGTAGAAGGTCGGATCGTGGGCCGCGCAGGCCGCGCGGAGCCGGGCGTGGAACGCGTCGGTGTCCTCCTGATACGCAATGGCGGGGTTGAGGTCGGCGCCGCCGCCGAACCAGCGCTTCGTCGTCGTTAGGAAGCGCGTGTTCATATGGACGGCCGGAACGTGCGGGTTGGCCATGTGCGCGACGAGGCTGATCCCCGTGGCGAAGAAGCCGGGGTCGTCGGCCGCGCCCGGGACGGTTTGCGCGAACTCTGGGCTGAACGCGCCCCCGACCGTCGAGACGTTGACCCCGACCTTCTCGAACACTTTTCCGGCCATCTGGCCGCGCACGCCGCCGCCGCCGGGCTCGCCGGTCGAGTCGGGGCGCTCCCACGGCGTGAAGGCGAAAGCCGCGTCGGATCCGGACTCGCGCTCGATCTCCTGGAAGGCGGCGCAGATACGGTCGCGCAGCGACTCGAACCAGTCGCGCGCCGACTGCTGCTGGTCGTCGAGCGGAAGCATGGTCGGCCTGGCCTAGAAGGCGCGGCGCTGCGCGGCGAGCAGCATCCGCAGCAGCATCGCCACCGGGCGCGGCACGCCGACCTTGCCCTCCAGCCACAGGCTGACGGCCGAGCGCGACACGCCGATTGCCTGGGCGAGGTCGTTCTGGGTGCGGTAGCCGAGGCTGCGCATCGCGCCCTTGAGCTCGTCGGGAGACATGGAGGCGAGGCGCTCGTCCATGACCATGCGTCAGATCGCGTCCGGCCCGCGGTCGCCGGTGCGGATGCGGATTGCCTGGTCGACGTCGATCACGAAAATCTTGCCGTCGCCGATGCGGCCCGTCCGCGCGGCGCTCTCGATCGCCTCGACGACATTCTCGGCGAGGTTGTCCTCGACTACTACCTCGATCTTCACCTTGGGCAGGAAGTCGATCACATATTCGGCGCCGCGATAGAGCTCGGTATGGCCTTTTTGTCGGCCGAAGCCCTTGACCTCGGTGACCGTCAGGCCGCTGACGCCGACCTCGTGCAGCGCGTCCTTGACGTCGTCGAGCTTGAACGGCTTGATGATCGCTTCGATTTTCTTCACGCGGCGCAAACTCCGTTCGCGCCGCTAATGCCCAATCGGCGCCGCATTTGGAAGGCAGGCGCTCGCCACACATGAAAGCCATCATCCTTTCCGCCGGCCAGGGCTCGCGCCTCGGCCACATGGTCGACGAGAGGCCCAAGTGCCTGATCGACTTCAACGGCCGGACGCTGCTCGACCGCCAGCTCGACACGCTCGCCGCGAACGGGGTCGACGAGGCGGTGGTCGTCACCGGCTTCCACGACGAGCTGGTCGACGAGGCGATCGCGCGGCGCGGCGGCGGGCCCAGCGTCCGGACCATCTTCAACCCCTTCTACAAGGTCGCCGACAACACCGGCTCGCTGTACATGGCGCGCGACGAGCTGGCCGGCGACTGCCTGGTGTGGAACGGCGATACGCTCGTTTCGGACGTGCTGATGAAACGCGTCGTCGGCAACGACCAGGCGGGCATCTGCGTCACCATCGACCGCAAGGACGGCTATGACGACGACGACATGAAGGTCGTCGAGGATGACGGGCGCCTGAAGGCGATCGGCAAGCGGCTGAGCGAGGGCGTCAACGCCGAGTCGATCGGGCTGCT
>DASTID010000020.1:0-28015 GCA_035717905.1 Sphingomicrobium sp.
ACCAACCGCCACGGCCAGCCAGCCGGCGCGGTCTATGGCTATACGACCATGCTGTGGAAGCTCGCCGGCGACCTGTCGCGCGCCGACGGCCCGACGCACATGGCGGTCATCCTCGACGCGTCGGAATCGACCTTCCGCAACAAGATGTACGATCAGTACAAGGCGCACCGCCCGCCACCGCCCGAGGACCTGGTCCCGCAATTCCCGCTGATCCGCGTCGCCACCAAGGCCTTTTCCATCCCGTGCATCGAGGAAGCGGGGCTGGAAGCGGACGACATCATCGCCTGCTACGTGATGGCGGCGGTCAAGGCCGGGTGGAAAGTGACGATCGTCAGCTCCGACAAGGACCTGATGCAGCTGATCGACGAGGACGCCGGAGTCGACATGCTCGACACGATGAACGACCGGCGGATCGGCCGCACCGAGGTGCTCGAGAAGTTCGGCGTACCGCCCGAGAAAGTCGGCGATGTGCTCGCGCTGATGGGCGACAGCGTCGACAATGTGCCCGGCGTGCCGGGGATCGGGCCCAAGACGGCGTCGCAGCTGATCCAGACCTATGGCGACCTCGAGACCGTGCTCGGCAGCACCGACCAGATCACCAGGCCCAAGCTCAAGCAGTCGCTGATCGACCATGCCGACGCCGCGCGGCTGTCGCGCGAGCTGGTCCGGCTGGTGTGCGACTCCGCGCTTCCCCAGCCGCTCGACGAGCTCGAGCTCAAGGGCATCCCGCCCGAACCGCTCAAGGCGTTCCTCGAGGACCAGGGGTTCAAGTCGCTGCTCAACCGGCTGGTCACGGGGGGGTCGGTGCCTGCCGCGCGCAGTAGCAGCGGCGGGGGGATCAATGACGTCATGGCGGCAATGGAGCCGTCCCGCTCGGGCCCGGCACCCGCGGAGCAGATCAGCGTCGACCGCTCGAAATATGAGACGGTGATCGACGAAGCGACGCTCGACCGCTGGATCGCCGAAGCGACAGCTCAGGGCTATGTCGCGGTCGACACCGAGACCGACTGCATCGACTGCATCATCGCCAAGCTCGCGGGGATCAGTCTGGCGACGGCACCGAACAAGGCCTGCTACATCCCCGTCGGCCACAGCGGCGCCGACCTTTATTCCGACGCGCCGAACCAATTGCCGATGGCGCTCGTGCTCGAGAAGCTGAAACCGCTGCTCGAAGACCCCGCGGTGCTCAAGATCGGGCACAATTTCAAATACGACTGGGTGATGTTCGACAAGGCCGGCATTTGCGCCGCGCCGGTCGACGACACGATGGTGATGAGCTTCGACCTCGACGCCGGCCGGACGATCGGCGGGCATGGGCTGGACGAGCTGGCCAAGGCCAATTTCGACCATGAGTGCATCAGCTTCAAATCCCTGTGCGGCACCGGCGCGAAGCAGATCACCTTCGACAAGGTGCCGCTTGGACCCGCCACCGAATATGCGGCGGAGGATGCCGACATCACGCTCAGGCTGTGGCTGCGGCTCAAGCCGCGGCTGGCGGAGGAGAATGTCACGCGGGTCTATGAGCGGGTGGACAAGCCGCTGGTCGCCGTGATCGGGCGGATGGAGCGGCGCGGAGTCAAGGTCGACCGCGACTATCTCGCGCGGTTGAGCCGCGAGTTCGGCGAGGAGATCACGCGGCTCGAGGAGCGGGTCTATGAAGCCGCGTGCGGCCCGTTCACCATCGGCTCGCCGCAGCAGCTGGGGCAGGTGCTCTACGAGCGGCTCGGGCTCAAGGGCGGGCGGAAGGGCAAGAGCGGCCAATATTCGACCGACGTCAACGAGCTCGAGCGGCTCGCCGCCGAGGGCGTGGACTGCGCGCGGCTGGTGCTCGACTGGCGCCAGCTGACCAAGCTGAAGTCGACCTATACCGACGCGCTGCAGGCGGTGATCAACCCGGAGACCGGGCGCGTCCACACCAGCTTCAGCCTGTCGGGCGCGCAGACCGGGCGATTGTCGTCGAACGACCCAAATCTGCAGAACATCCCGATACGCACCGAGATCGGGCGCAAGATCCGCGACGCGTTCGTCGCCGAGCCGGGCCACGTGCTGATGAGCGCCGACTACAGCCAGATCGAGCTGAGGCTCGCCGCGCACATGGCCGACGTGCCGCAGCTGAAAGAGGCGTTCCGCGCCGGCGCCGACATCCACAACATGACGGCCGAGGAATTGTTCGGCGCGGTCGACCGCGACACGCGCAACAAGGCCAAGACGATCAATTTCGCGATCCTCTACGGCATTTCGTCGTGGGGCGTCGCCGGGCGGCTCGGCGTGTCGAAGGAAGAGGGCCAGGCGATCATCGCGCGCTATTTCGAGCGCTTTCCGGGCATCCGAAATTATATCGACGAGACGCTCGCGTTCGTCCGGACGAACGGCTTCAGCCGCACCTTGTTCGGGCGCAAGACGCACTTCCCCAACATCCGCGCCGGCAACCCCAACCATCGCGCCGGCGCCGAGCGGGCGGCGATCAACGCGCCGATCCAGGGCACCAGCGCCGACCTCATCAAGCGGGCGATGGCGCGCATGGACGGCGCGCTCGCCGAGGCCGGGCTCGGCGAAGTGAAAATGCTGCTCCAGGTCCACGATGAGCTGGTGTTCGAAGCGCCCGAAGGACGCGAGCAGGAGGCCGCCGACGTCATCAAGCGGGTGATGGCCAATGCCGCCGAGCCGGCGATGACGCTCGACGTGCCGCTTGACGTCGAAGTCGGCTGGGGCGCGCACTGGGGCGAAGCGCATTGAGCGATGGGCCCACCCGCGAACCCCCTGCCGCGAACGGGAGGGGGGAGAATGAAGGACCGCCGGCAGACCTGGCGGCGCTCGCGCGCGGCGGGAGAATCAACTTCTTCGGCTTCTGCCTGCGCCTCGCGGCGCGGCTGCCGTTCCTGTTCATCGCCGGCCGCATCTACGGCGCCGCCGCGCTGGGCCGCTTCGCTTATGCGGTGCTGATCGTCGAGTTCGCCGCGCAGCTCGCGACCCTCGGCCTGAAGCGCGGCCTCGCCCAGCAGCTCGCGCACACCGAGAAGCCCCACGCCTGCATCGCCTGGGACGCGCTGATCGTCGCCGCCTTCGGCTCGGCGGTCGCGATGGGCATCCTGATCCTGTTCCCGCAAGCCATGTACCCGAACAGCGCCGTCCAGGGCCTCGACCGGCTGCTTCCGATCACCATCATCGCGCTCGCTTGGTCGGACATCATGCTCGCGGGCCTCGCCTATCGTAATGACGTCGGAGCGACGGTGCGCGCCCGGGCGGTGGTCGAGCCGGTGACGATCAGCGTCGCCGCCTTCGCGCTGGCGTTCGTCCCCAACCTGGTGACTCGGGGAGACGGGCTGATTATCGCTTATGTGCTGTCGATGGTCGGCGCCCTGATCGCGTCGGCGATCCCGTTCCTCAAGAGCTACGGGCTGCCGCACGACTGGCGGCCCGAGCCCGGCCCGTTGTGGCACATGGCGCGGCGCAACGTGCCGGTCGCCGCGGCGGACGCCGTCGAGTGGGGCTCGCGCCGGGTCGACATCGCCGTCCTCGGCCTGTTCTTCCGGCCGGAAGTGGTCGGCATCTACTACGTCGCGCAAAACGTCGCCTCGCTGCCGGCCAAGCTGAAGACGAGCTTCGACCCCATCCTGGGGCCGGTGATCGCCCGCAACCTCAAGGACAACGACAAGGCCGCGGTCGCCAAGCAGGTGCGGCAGGTCGGATTCTGGGTGATCGGCGCACAGCTCGGCGTCGCGCTCGCGCTCGCCATCCCGGGCGAGGCGGTGATGGGTCTCGTCGGTCCGGCGTTCGTCGCCGGGACGGCCGCGCTTGCCTTCCTGCTCGCGGCCGAAGTGATCGCGGCGATGGCCGCGGTCAGCGAGGCGGCCCTGATCTATGTCGCGCGGCACCGCAATATGTGGCTGAGCCTGGCCATGATCGCGCTCGAGGCGGCGCTCGCGGCGGCGCTGATCGTCGCCATGCGCGAGCTGGACATGCCGGTGATGTGGCAGGCCACGGGGCCGGCGATCGGGCTGCTGCTCGCGCTCGGCTTCGCGGCCGTCGCCAAGTCGCGGCTGCTGTGCACCATCCTCGGGGAACGGGTGAACGGCTGGCGTTGGCCGCTGATCTGGGCGGCGGCCGCGGGGACGCTAGCCGGCTATCTCGCGACTTTGCTCCCCGAATGGGCCGAGCTGCTGTTCGGCATTCCCGCGATCATCATCGCCTTCGGAGCGGTGCTGTGGACGCGAGGATTCGGCCCCCAGGATCGCGAGCTGTTCCGCATGTCGAAGGAGGACATCGAGGAGCTCGAAGTGCCGGCGCCCGGATCGAGTCCGGAAACGCCCCGCTAGGCGAACGGCGCTCAGTGGCGGAAGTGGCGCATCCCGGTGAACAGCATGGCGAGGCCGGCCTCGTCGGCGGCCGCAATCACCTCGTCGTCGCGGATCGAGCCGCCGGGCTGGATCACCGCGGTCGCGCCGGCCTCGGCGGCCGACAGCAGCCCGTCCGGAAACGGGAAGAAGGCGTCGGAGGCGACCGCCGAGCCGACCGTGCGCGGCTCCGGCCAGCCATTGGCCTCGGCCGCCTCGCGGGCGCGGATCGCGGCGATGCGCGCGCTGTCGCGGCGGTTCATCTGACCGGCGCCGATGCCGGCGGTGACACCGTCTTTGGCATAGACGATCGCGTTCGATTTGACGTGCTTGGCGACAACCCAGGCGAACAGACAGTCGGCGACTTCCTGCTCGGTCGGCTGGCGCTTCGTGACGCAGTTGAGCTGGTCGCGCGCGACCATGCCGTTGTCGCGGTCTTGCACCAGCATCCCGCCGGCGATCACCGCGAGCGTCTGCCCGCCGCGCGCCGGATCGGGCAGCTCGCCGGTGAGCAGCAGGCGCAGATTCTTCTTTTTGGCGAAGATCGCGCGCGCGTCTTCATCGGCGTCGGGGGCGACCACCACTTCGGTAAAGATCTGCGTGATCGCCTCGGCGGTCGCGGCGTCGAGCGGCCGGTTGACGGCGACGATCCCGCCGAACGCCGAGACGCTGTCGCAGGCGAGCGCCTCGGCCCAGGCGTCAATCAGGCTGTCGCGGGTCGCGACGCCGCACGGATTGGCGTGCTTGACGATCACCGCCGTGGGCGGCCCGACGCGGAACTCGGCGACGAGCTCGAGCGCCGCGCTCGCGTCGTTGAGGTTGTTGTAGCTCAGCTCCTTGCCCTGGATTTGCTCGGCCTGGGCGACGCCGCGCGCGGTCGGCCCGACCGGCACGTAAAGCGCGGCGCGCTGATGCGGGTTCTCGCCGTAGCGGAGCGGCATTTTGAGCCTTGAGGCGAAACTCCATGTCTCGGGGAAGCGCTCGCCCTGGTCGGCGAAGGCGAACCATTGCGAGATGGTCGAATCATAAGCGGCGGTCAGCGCGAAGGCCTTGGCGGCAAGCTTCTTGCGGAATTCGAGCGTGGTGGCGCCGTTGGCGTCGAGCTGCTCGAGCAGCGCCGCATAATCGGCCGGGTCGGTGAGACAAGCGACATGCGCGTGGTTCTTCGCCGCCGAGCGCACCATCGACGGCCCGCCTATGTCGATATTCTCGATGATGGTGTCGCGGTCGGCGCCGCGCATCACCGTGTCGAGGAACGGATAGAGGTTGACCACGACGAGATCGATCGGCGCGATCCCGTGCTGCTCCATCGCCGCGGCGTGCTCGGGGTTGTCGCGAATGCCGAGCAGGCCGCCATGAACCTTCGGGTGGAGCGTCTTCACCCGTCCATCCATCATCTCGGGAAAGCCGGTGAGGTCCGAAATGTCGCGCACCTCGGCGCCCGCGTCGCGCAGCTTCGCGGCCGTCCCGCCGGTCGAGACGATCTCGACGTCGTGGCGCGCGAGGCCCGCTGCGAGCTCCGCGAGGCCGCTCTTGTCGGACAAAGAGATCAGCGCCCGGCG
Organism: Sphingomicrobium sp.; assembly: GCA_035717905.1. Lineage (GTDB taxonomy): Bacteria > Pseudomonadota > Alphaproteobacteria > Sphingomonadales > Sphingomonadaceae > Sphingomicrobium. Next base: position 5,897 of record DASTID010000020.1, read on the forward strand.
AACGGGAACGAGGTCGGTCATGACTGCCTTTCAGATTAGCTGGTGCGGCGAAACTGCCAGCCGATTTCCCCGCCCAATGCCGAAACTTCCCCGACGATGACAAGCTGCATCGTGCCGTGCGGCTGCCCGTGGCCGTCGACCCACAGGCTTTCCTCAGCGGTCAGCTGACCGCCGCGGCAGCGGAAGTTCCACGGCGGCGCGCCTTTGGAGCGAAGGATCGCGCCCATGCCGTCGGCGGTGATCGTCGCCTCGACGCCCGGCGCGAGATGGAAGCGCACCGCATAAGCCGCGGATTCGCGGATCTTCTTGCGGCCCTTGGCGATCAGCTGGTCGGCGCCGCGCAGCTCCTTCCCGTCGTTGCCGAGCATGAGGCTGCGCTTGTGGACCATGCCGAAGCTGCGCACATAGCCGTCGTGGCTCGCCTCGAGCCGGCTCGCGTCATTGTCCTCGCTGCGGTCGATGGTCACGTCGTCGACGCCTTTCCCGAGCGAGCCGTCGGCGAGGATGTTGGTCGAATTGGTGTCGGCCAGCACCAGGGTGCTGTGGGCGGCGGTCGAGCGCAGCGCCTGCACCAGCTCGTCGGACAGCTCGGTCGGCAGCGGTCCCGGCCCGCCGCAATTGACGACCAGCCGCTGCGTCCCGTCGGACAGCTCGAGCGCCAGCGTCGACGCCGAACCCTGCGCGGCGATCTTCTGGGGGGGCGGGGGAGAAGCGTCGAGCACCAGCACCGTGCCCAGCGCTGTCATCCGCTGATAGCCCCAGCCGCGCGCGTTGCGCAGCGGCCGCGCGCGGATGCCGCAGCCTTCGACCAGCGCCGCGACGCGCGCGGCGAGGCCGGGACCGCAGCCCTGCCAACTCGACAGCGCGCCGTCGCCCATGGTGACGCCATGAAGCGCGGCCAGCGCCGCGGCGGCGGCGGCCTCGATGCCGTCGGGGATCGACTGCCTTGCGGCGAAATAGCAGCCGCGCAGCAGCCCGAGGCGGTCGACCAGCAGCATCTGCTCGAACGGCGAGCGGCTGACCAGGCCGCCGTCGTCGAATTGCGCCGAGGACAGTGCCCGCGCGAGCCCGGCCTCGCCGCGCGCGACGCGCGGCACGCCACCCTGCACCAGCAGCCCGGCCGCGACCACGCCGCACCAGGCGGTCACCCGGTCCAGGCCGGCCGGCGCCTTCTCGGCGTTGCCGTCGAGGTGGCGAGCGCCGCGCGCGACGGTGTTGAGCAAGGCCGAGCGATAGCCGTTGTCGCCGCTCGACAGGATGTAGGGCGCGTATGCGGTCCAGAACAGCATGCGCTCGCCCCACAATTGCGGCGCCCAGGCCTGGTCGACGCGCGAGCCGTGTGCGAGCAGCCAGCGCCCGATCACCGCCTCGGCGAGCCGCGCGCCGCTTTCGCGCGACGCGGCGGCGGCGAGATCGCGCAGCCAGGAAAAGCCCTGGAGCCGCTCGGCCGCGGCGCCCTCGACGCCGAGCTCGGCGAAGTCGATGTCGGCAAGCGCGATGGTCTCGCTGCCGACGATCAGCCGGCCGGCAAGCAGCGCATCGCCCGCCTGGCGGTCGCCAGCGACGTGGTCGCGCGGCACCGCGACCAGCTTCAGCGGCTGGCGCGAATGCTTGAGCCGGGAGAGCAAAGAGCCACGGGCGAGCTTGCGGACGATGTCGCGCTCGGCCGCCGAGCCTGCGTCGTTCATCCCTCGCCCCTGAGCGCCTCGATATTGGCCTGGTACGCGTCGGGCCCGCCACGGAACGCCGCGGTGCCGGCGACCAGCACATCGGCGCCGGCGCTCACCGCCTGGCGCGCGGTGTCCGGATCGATGCCGCCGTCGACCTCGAGCCGGACGTCGAGCTTCTCCTTGGCGATGCGCCCCGCGATCGCCTCGATCTTGCGCAGCTGGCTGGCGATGAACTTCTGCCCGCCGAACCCGGGGTTGACGCTCATCACCAGCACGAGGTCGATCTCCTCGAGGACGTAGTCCAGCACCTTCGCAGGCGTCGCCGGATTGAGCGAAACTCCGGCCTTCTTGCCCAGCGATTTGATCCGCTGGACCGTGCGATGGAGATGCGGCCCGGCCTCCGGGTGCACGGTGATGATGTCCGCGCCGGCCTCGGCGAAGGCGTCGAGGAACGGGTCCACGGGCGAGATCATCAAATGGACGTCGAACGGCTTGGCGGTGTGCGGGCGAAGCGCCTTCACGACGCCCGGTCCGATGGTGAGGTTGGGCACGAAATGGCCATCCATCACGTCGACGTGGATCCAGTCGGCGCCGGCTGCGTCGATCGCGCGCACTTCCTCGCCCAGCTTCGCGAAATCGGCGGACAGGATCGAGGGGGCGATGAGCGGCGCGGCCATTGGCCCGATTAGACGGGATTAGCCGCGTCGGACAAGGCGCGCGATGAAGAAGCCGTCGAGCCCGCCGTGGCTTTCCAACAGGCCGGGCAGGATGCGCACCGAGCCGCGCTCCGAGGGCTGCGCAAAGGCCGGCAGTTCACTGGGCGCTGCGACCGCGAAATCGGAATGTCTTGCGAGGAGGCGAGCGATCACGTCTTCGCCTTCCTGGGGCTCGAGCGAGCAGACGGAATAAACCAGCGTGCCGCCCGGCTTCATCCACTCGATCGCGCGACCCAGCAAACCCGACTGGAGATCGGCATTGTCGGCAATGATCTTCGGACGAGCTCGGTAGAGCACTTCCGGATGACGGCGGAATGTCCCAGTCGCCGAGCAGGGCGCATCGAGCAGGATCGCGTCGAATGCCCGCCCCGGCTCCCAAGCCAGCGCGTCGGCGTGGATGAGCGTCGCTTCGAGATGGGTTCGCGCGAGATTCTCCCGCAGTCGTCCGAGACGACTTTGCGACGAATCGACCGCCGTAACGCGATGCCCGGCAGCCGCGAGCTGCATGGTCTTGCCGCCCGGCGCGGCGCAGAGATCGAGCACTTCGGCCGCATCCGCGGTCATCAGCCGCGCCGGAAGCGATGCGGCGAGGTCCTGGATCCACCAGCGGCCCGACTCATAGCCGGGCAACTCGGCGACAGCGCGGCTTTCGATTCGCACATGCTTCGGCGCGAGCGACATGCCGCCGTGCGCTGCGGCATAGGCCTGGGCGTCCGCATCGTCGGCGAAGGCCAGGTCGAGCGGCGGCCGGTGGGCGATTTGCCGTCGCGCGGCGAGCACGGTTTCCTCGCCCCAGGCAGCGCGCCATCGCTCCTCGACTTCGGCCGGCAGGCGCGGAGCGTCGTTGGCCGGGACGCCGCGGCGCAGCAAGGTCCCCAGCACGCCGTGCACCAGCCGCCGCGGGCCGCCGTCCACGAGCGGCAAAGCGGTCGCGACGAGGGCGTGGTCGGGGGTGCTTAAGCCAATCTTCTGGGCGAGCGCGATCCGCAGCACCATGCGCGCCTTGCTGTCGTCCGGCAGCCGCTGCCGGGTCGCGCTGTCGATCAGGGCATCGAGGTCGGGAATGCGGCGCAGCGTCTCGCCGGCGATGGCCAGGGCCAACGCATGATCGGCCGGAGCCAGGCCGCCAACCCGGCTCCCCGCCGCGTCGAGCGTTTCGCCGCGCCGCAGCACCGCGTCGAGCATCCGCAGCGCCGCCCGCCGCGCGGGCACGCCGTCGCCACCCGGCATCCGCTAGATCGCCTCGGTCTTGGGGGGCCGCGACAGCAAGCCTTCGAGCACCTGGTCGACGCCGGCGCGCCCGGCGATCAATGCATCGACCGCCTCGACGATCGGCATGTCGATATGCTTGTCGCGAGCGAGGCGCGCGAGCACCGGCGCGGTCGCCGCCCCTTCCGCGACGGTCCGGCGATCGGCGAGCAGGTCGGCGGCGGAGCGGCCCTCACCGAGCCCGACCCCGAGCGAATAATTGCGCGAGCTGGTCGACGAGCAGGTCAGGACCAGGTCGCCGAGGCCCGAGAGGCCAGCAAGCGTCTCGCGGCGCGCGCCGAGCGCCTCGCCGAAGCGGGTCATCTCGGCAAAGCCGCGCCCGATCAGCGCCGCGCGCGCGTTCTGGCCGAGGCCGCGCCCTTCGACCACCCCGCAGGCGATGGCGAGGACGTTCTTGACCGCGCCCCCGATCTCGGCGCCGGCGACGTCGTCGGACAGATAGATGCGGAAAGTCGGAAGAGCGATGCGCTCGCGCAGCGCCTCGCCGGTGGCGGCGTCCTCGGCGGCGAGCGTCACCGCCGTTGGCAGCCCGCGCGCGACCTCGTGCGCGAAGGTCGGGCCCGACAGGACGGCGATCGAGGCCGCGGGACAGGCCTCGCGCGCCACCTGGTGGAGCAAATTGCCGGTCCGCTCCTCGATGCCCTTGGAACACAGCACCAGGGACCGCGGACCCGCCGGAGCGCGCGCGAGCACCGCGCGCATGTGCTGCGCCGGGGTGACCACCAGCCAGGCGTCGCAGTCTCGCAGGTCATCGAGATCGCCGGTCGCGCGAATCAAATCGCTGAGATCGACGCCGGGGAGGAACAATAAGTTCTCGTGAGCGCGCTCGATCCCCTCGACGACCTCCGGCTCCATCGCCCACAGCAAAGTCTCGTCGCCGCCGGCCGCGGCGACCTGCGCGAGCGCGGTGCCCCAGGCGCCGCCGCCGATCACGCCGAGCTTCACGCCTTCACCCCCGCGCCGCGCACCTTTTCGGCGTCGGGATCGAGCGGCCATCGCGCCCGCGCGGGCGCATCGAGCGGATCGGTCAGCCCGCGCGCGAGCCGCTCCGCGCCCGCCCAGGCGATCATCGCGGCATTGTCGGTGCACAGCCACGCGGGCGGGACGCTGAAGCGGCGGCCTTGCGCCTCGGCAAGTTCGCCAAGCGCGCCGCGGATCGCCTGGTTGGCGGCGACTCCGCCGGCGACGACCAGCGCCGGCGCATCGGTCTTGGCGAGCGCGAGCCGGGTGCGGTCGACGAGGCAGTCGACTACCGCCTGCTGGAAGCTCGCGGCGATGTCCTCGCGGCGGAACTCGCCAGACGCGGATGCGCGTTGGACCGCGCTTTTGAGGCCGGCGAACGAGAAATGCGGCTCGCCCGAGCCGACCAGCGGGCGCGGCAGCGGCACCGCCCCGGCGTCGCCGTCCTTCGCCAGCGCTTCGATCGCCGGCCCGCCGGGATAGCCGAGGCCGAGCAGCTTGGCCGCCTTGTCGAACGCCTCGCCAGCGGCGTCGTCGATGGTCGTCGCCAGCCGCCGGTAGTCGCCGACCCCGCGCACCTCGAGCAGCTGGCAGTGACCGCCCGAGACGAGCAGCAGAAGGTAGGGAAATTCGAGGTCGGGATCGACCAGGCGCGGGCTGAGCGCGTGGCCTTCGAGGTGATTGACCGCGACCAGCGGCTTGCCGGCGGCCAGCGCCAGCCCCTTGCCGGCAAGCAGCGCGACCATCACGCCGCCGATCAGCCCCGGGCCGGCCGTCGCCGCCACGGCATCGAGGTCATCGACGGTCATCCGTGCTTCGCCGAGCACCTGCCCGATCAGCCGCGGCAGGATCTCGACATGGGCGCGCGCCGCGATCTCCGGCACCACCCCGCCATAGGGCTGGTGGGCGGCCGTCTGCCCGACCACGGCCTGCGCGAGGATTCGGCGGTCGCCGGCGACCAGCGCCGCGCCGGTTTCGTCGCACGAGGATTCGAGGCCCAGGATGATGGTCGGCGCCGCAGTCATTTCGCGCCCGGCCCTTTGCCTGATCCTCGTCAGATGCACTAGGGGTGCTCCGATGCAGGGACTTCGCCTCGGGACTCGCGGATCGGCGCTGGCGCTGGCCCAGGCGCGCAAGGTCGCCGCCGCGATCGAGACCTCGCAGCGCTGGCCCGAGGGCTGGGTCCAGATCGTCGAGGTCAGAACGACCGGCGACAAGGTCCAGGACCGGCCGCTGGCGGAGATCGGCGGCAAGGGCCTGTGGACCAAGGAGCTCGACCGCGCGCTGCTCGACGACGAGGTCGACTTTTGCGTTCATTCGATGAAGGACGTCGAAAGCGAGCGCCCGAAGGAGATCCACATCGCGGCGGTGCGCCCGCGCGGCGACGTGCGCGACCGGATCGTCGGCGCGGAGTCGATCGATGCGCTGAAGCAGGGCGCGGTCGTCGGCACCTCGTCGCCGCGGCGCGCGGCCCAGCTCCTGCGGCTGCGGCCCGACCTCGAGATCGTGTCGATTCGCGGCAATGTCGAAACGCGGCTGAAGAAGGTCGAAGCGGGCGAGGTCGACGCGACCTTGCTGTGCTCGGCCGGGCTCAAGCGCCTGGGGATCGAAGCCGGCACCGCGATCCCCACCGAAGTGCTGCTACCGGCGCCGGGACAAGCGGTGATCGGCATGGAGTGCCGCACCAACGACACCCGCACCCAGAGCGTGCTCGGCACCGTCAACAACCAGATCACTTATTGGTGCGTGATGGCCGAGCGCGATTTCACCCGCGCGCTGGGCGCGGGTTGCGCGTCGCCGGTCGCGGCCTTCTGCGTGCTCGAGGACGGCGACCTGAGGATGCGCGCGCAATTGTTCAGCGAGGACGGCAAGGACATGGTCGAGCAGCGCGCGGTGTTCGACTGCGGCGATTCGAAGATGCCCGCCGCGCTCGCCCGCGAGATGCTCGCCGAGGCGCCGGAATCGGTCCGGAGGCTGTTCGCCGCGCAATGAGGCGAATGCTGGTCCTGCGCCCCGAGCCGGGCGCAAGTGAAACGGCGCGCCGCGCGCGAGACCTGGGCCTGGAGGTCGTCGCGATCCCGCTGTTCGAGGTCGAGCCGGTGGCCTGGGCCATTCCGGCGGCGGAGCGGTTCGACGCGCTGCTGCTGACCAGCGCCAATGCGGTGCGCTGTGCCGGCGAGGGACTCCGACAGCTCCGCGCGGTGCCCGCGCACGCGGTCGGAGCCGTGACGGCCGACGCCGCACGAGAGGCGGGCCTCGCGGTTGCAAGCCGCGGCGACGACGGCATCGACGGGTTGCTCGCGTCGATCCCGGCCGACCTCGCGCTGCTGCACCTGTGCGGCAAGCATCGCCGACCGCCGCTCGAGGCGCGGCACAAGATTACCGCCATCCCGGTCTACCGGGCGAAGGCAATCCCGCGGCCCGAGCTTGCCGACGCGAAGCACGCCGTGGCGCTTATTCACTCGCCCCGCGCCGGCGAGCGCTTCGCCGAGCTCGTCGGCGACCGCTCGACCGTCGCCATCGCCGCGATCAGCGCCGCCGCGGCGGCCGCGGTCGGGGCCGGCTGGGAGCGCGTCGACACCGCAGCGCACCCGACCGATGACGCATTGCTGGCCCTCGCCGCCCGGCTGTGCAACATATCAGCCCCGCAATGAACGGCAGCGGCGATCGCAAGAACATGGGTTGGGGCGCGCGGCTGGCCATTGCGCTCATCCTGCTGTTCGCCGGGGCGGCCGCCGCGACCTGGGGGCTGGCCCGTTACCAGCCGGCGGCGCGGCTGCTCGGGGTAGCGCCGCCGGAAGAGTCGCCGGCGCTTCCGCCGCAGCGCATCGCCGAGGTACCGCCTCCCGAAACCGAGGCGCCGCTGCCCGACGCCGAAGCGCAGGACGAGCGGCTGGCGGTAGTCGAAACCCGCCTGTCGCGGGTCGAGCATGCGACGCAGCGCGCCGAAGGGTCGGCGGGCCGCGCCGACGCTTTGGTCGTCGCCTTTGCAGCGCGCCGCGCGATCGATCGCGGAGTCGCGCTCGGCTATCTCGAGCGCGCGCTGGTCCAGCGGTTCGGCGCGCAGCACCCGCAGGCGGTCGGCACAATCATCAGCGCCGCGCGCCGCCCGGTGCGGCTCAGCGACCTGACCGACCAGTATGAGGCGCTGGCCCCGGTGCTGAGGCGCGGCGGGCCGCAGGACAGCTGGTGGACCAATTTCAAGCGCCAGCTCGGCTCGCTGGTCGAGGTCCATCGCGCCGACCGGCCGTCGACCAACGCCGACGCGCGCTACGCCCGCGCGCTCGAGCGGCTGTCCACCGGCGAGGTCGACCAGGCGCTGGCCGAGACGATGCGCCTTCCCGGCGCAGCGGCGGCGTCCGACTGGATCGCCAAGGCGCGGCGCTATGTCGCCGCCCATCGCGCGCTCGACGAGATCGAATCCGCCGCTCTGCTCGGCGGGGTCAATTCCTCGCGCTGAACCCGCGAAAGCGGGGTTGGCAAGCGCGCCGGGGGATGCGAGTCTGCCATTGGGAGGCGCACAGCAGCGGTTCAGCCGCTTCATGCTAACCAGTCGGCAACAGATCGAAATGCGGGGGAGATCGACGGCATGACGTCATTGCGGAGGCGTATCGGAATAGGGCTTGCGGTGATTGCGAGCGCCCAGGTGACGGCGTCCGCCGCGACGCAGCCGCGCGCCCCCGCTCCGGCGCCGCGCCCGGTCGCGGCGCAGCCGGTGCGGCCGGCCGCAATGCAGCCCGTCCGGCCCGCACCGGCGGTGCCGCACGCTTTGGCCTCGCGGATCGACCAGCTCGGCCGCGACTTCAACGGCCGGGTCGGGATCGCGGTCCGGTCGATCGACGACGGCTGGGAGACCGGCTGGAAAGACGACGACCTTTATCCGCAACAGAGCGTCAGCAAATTGTGGGTGTCGATCACCGCGCTCGACGCGGTGGACCGCGGACGGGTTTCGCTCGACGACAAGGTGACGCTGACGCGGTCCGACCTGACCCTGTTCCACCAGCCGATCCGCTCGCTGATCCTCGACGGCGGCTACACGACCACGCTCAGCAATCTGATGCTCAAGGCGATCACCACCAGCGACAACACCGCCAACGACAAGCTGATGCGGTCGGTCGGCGGCGCCTCGGCGGTCCGCGCGATGATCGCGCGCAAGCAGCTCGGCGCGATCCGCTTCTACGACGGGGAGCGCGCGCTGCAGAGCAAGATCGCGGGGCTGATCTGGACCCCGAGCTTCTCGATCGGCAACGCCTTCTTCAAGGCCCGCAACGCCTTGCCCTACCGGGTGCGCAAGGCGGCGTTCGACCGCTATGTCGCCGACCCCTATGACGGCGCGGCGCCGAGCGCGATCGTGGGCGCGCTGGCCCGCCTCAAGCGCGGCGAGCTGCTGTCGCCGTCGTCGACCAGGCATCTGCTCGACATCATGGCGCACACCAAGACCGGGCCCAATCGGCTGAAGGGCGGGCTCGAGCCGGGCTGGTCGCTGAGCCACAAGACCGGGACCGGGCAGGAACTCGGCGGCTACCAGGCCGGCTACAACGACATCGGCATCCTCACTGCCCCGGACGGCCGAAGCTATTCGGTGGCGGTGATGATCAAGCTCACCCGGGTCCCGCTGCCGGTGCGCATGAGACTGATGAACAATGTCGTCGAAGCCGTCATCGACCAGCACCACCAGGTCTTTGGAGCGATCGCCTCCAAGCGCTGACGGGGCGGCGGCCCGGCTCGCCGCGACGGTCGGCATTCAGCGCGTGCCGACGCCGCGGCTCGAGCTGTTCATCCTGCGCGGCTTCCTCGACCAGCCGACCTGCGCGGCGCTGATCGCGCTGATCGACCAGCGCCGCCGCCCGTCCGAGATCGCCGACGACATCGGCATCGCCGATTTCCGCACCAGCGAAACCTGCGACCTCGACTGGAGCGATGCCGTCGTCGCCGAGGTCGACCGCAGGATCGCCGAGCTGCTCGGCCTGCCGCTCGCGGCGAGCGAGCCGCTCCAGGGGCAGCGCTATGCGCCGGGACAGGAATTCCGGCCGCATACCGACACGTTCGAGCCGGGCGGTTATGACTTTTACGCGCACACCGCCGAAACCGGCCAGCGCACCTGGACGGCGATGATCTACCTCAACCGGCCCGAAGAGGGCGGCGCGACGCGGTTCAAGTCGATCGGCAAGACGATCCAGCCGGAGACCGGCAAGCTGCTCGCCTGGAACAATCTGTTGCCGGACGGCCGGCCGAACCCCGCGACCCTGCACCAGGGCATGAAGGTCAGGCGCGGGACGAAGTATATCCTGACGAAGTGGTTCCGGGAGCGAGGCGCGCCATGACTGCGAGCGTGGGGGCCGGATCGATCAACGGCCGCGCGACTGCTTGATTCGCCGGGATTGCGGTTCCATGCTCGCGCCCTCTTAGGGGGACTTCCGCCATGCCGATCCGCTTGCCAATCGCCGGCCTGTGCCTTGCGGCGATCGCCGTCCCGGTGGCCGCCCAGGATGCGCCGGGCCTGATCGCCAGGAACCTCGAGGCGCGCGGCGGCGCGGGGGCGCTCGCGGCGATCACGAGCATCGGCTTTACCGGGCGGACGATTTTCCCCGGCGATTTCGAGGTCGGCTACAAGGAGACGCGCGCGCGGCTCGACGGAGCGAACGCCGGGCGTGTCGACTACACGCTGCAAGGGCTCGACATCGTCCAGGCCTATGACGGGCGCGGCGCGTGGAAGATCAATCCGCTGCAGGGCCGCAAGGACGCCGAGAAAATGTCGGCCGACGAAGCCCGCTCGCTCGCCGATGCCGAGCTGATCGAGGGGCCGCTGCTCGCGTCCCGGCATGACGGCAGCCGCGTCGACTATCTGGGGCGCGAGGATTTCGACGGCACCCTCGCCTACAAGCTCAAGGTCACCCAGAAGGACGGCGACCAGTTCGTCTACTGGCTCGACCCAGACACCTTTCTCGAGATCAAGATCGACGAGACGCGGGAGCTGCGCGGCGCGCAGCAGACCACGGAGACCGAGCTCGGCGACTATGAGAAGGTCGCCGGAGTCTATTTCCCGATGTCGGTCGAAAGCTGGAACGAGGGTCAGTCGAACCAGCGCCAGCGCACGATCATCGCCAGCGCCACGGCCAACCCGCCGGTCGGCGCCGCTTTGTTCGCCGAGCCCGGCGGCCCGGCGGCTCCGGCCAAGGCCTCAGGCGAGCCGCCCGACGCGTCGAACAAGCTCATAGGCGAGCCGGCCAAGGACCAGCCGGGCGACGAAGCGACGTCGCCGCCCAAGCCGGGCAAGGGAGAGTAAGATGCTGCGTTCGATCCTGCTCGCCTCCGCCGCGACTTTGATTGCCGCGCCCGCTGCCGCCCAGACGCCCGCCGCCGACACCGCCGCCATCTCCGGCCTCGGCGTCCGCAATATCGGTCCGGCGACGACGTCCGGGCGCATCGCCGCGGTCGAGGGCCGCCAGGAGAAAGACGGCAAGGTCACCCTGCTGGTCGGATCGGCCGGCGGCGGCGTGTGGAAGTCCGACGACGGCGGCACGACGTTCAAGCCGGTGTTCGACAAGGAGCCGGTCCAGTCGATCGGCGCGGTCGCGCTCGACCCGACCAACAAGGACGTGATGTGGGTCGGGACCGGCGAGAGCTGGACCCGAAACTCGGTATCGGTCGGCAACGGCGTCTACAAATCGACCGACGGCGGCGACACCTGGACCAACATGGGGCTGCCGGGAACCGAGCGGATCACCCGCATCCTGGTCCACCCGAAGAACGGCAATATCGTCTATGTCTGCGCGCCCGGGCCCTTGTGGTCCGACTCGCCCGACCGCGGGCTCTACAAGACGACCGACGGCGGACGGACCTGGTCGCTGATCCTCAAGGGCGCGAACCTCTCGACCGGCTGCTCGTCGGTCGCGATGGACCCCGCGAACCCCGAGCATCTGCTTGCCGGCACCTGGGATTTCCGGCGCAAGGCCTATGAGTTCCGCTCCGGCGGCAACGGCCCGGAGGCGCCTTCGGGCAGCCGCTTCGCCGAAAGCCGCGACGGCGGGCGCAGCTGGACTTATCTCGACGCCGACAACCGCAAGGGCCTGCCGAAGCAGCCGTGGGGGCGGCTCGAGATCGCGTACGCGCCGTCCAATCCCAAGCGGGTCTATGCATTCATCGAGGCCGTCCGCCCGGCGTTGTTCGTGTCCGACGACGGCGGGCGCAGCTGGGAAGAGCGCGACCGCAGCCAGGGGATGGTCTGGCGGCCGTTCTACTTCGGCCGCATCGTGGTCGATCCGAAGAACCCCGACCGGCTGTTCAAAATGGGTTATTCGGTCATCGTCTCGGACGACGGCGGCAAAAGCTTCTCGAATGCCGCCGGCGCCTCGCACGGCGACTGGCACGATCTGTGGATCAACCCGGCCAACACGAAGAACATTTTCGGCGGCGACGACGGCGGGATGTGGACCAGCTTCGACGGTGGCAACCGCTGGGTGAAGAGCTGGAACCTGCCGGTCGCCCAATTCTATCACGTCAGCACCGACTTGAAGGACCCGTATCAGGTCTATGGCGGGCTCCAGGACAATTCGGCGTGGGTCGGCGACCAGGAATATCCGGGCGGGATCACCAACAGCCGTTGGGAGAATCTGTTCGGCGGCGACGGCTTCTGGGCCTTTTCCGACCCCGCTGACCCGAACTACGCTTATGTCGAGGCGCAGGGCGGCTATATCGGGCGGGTCAACCGAAACACGCTCGAGGCGCGACTGATCCAGCCGCAAGCCGGGTACAAGGAAAAGCTTCGGTTCAACTGGAACACGCCGATCGCGCTCTCGCCGCACGAGAAGGGCACGCTCTACATCGGCGCGCAATATCTGTTCCGCAGCCGCGACCATGGCGTCACCTGGGACCGCATCTCGCCCGATCTGTCGACCAACGACCCGGTCCGCCAGCGGCAGGAGGAGTCGGGCGGGATCACCGTCGACAATTCGGCGGCCGAGATGAACACCACGATCTATTCGATCTCGGAGAGCCCGCGCGCGGCGGGCCAAATCTGGGTCGGGACCGACGACGGCAACGTCCAGCTGACCCGCGACGGCGGCGCGCACTGGACCAACCTCACCGCCAACGTCGGGATGCCGGCGGGCAACTGGATCAGCTGGGTCGAGGCGAGCCGGTTCGATCCCGCGGTCGCATATGTCACCGACGACCGTCACGCCTCGGGCGACATGGCGCCCTACCTCTATCGCACGACCGATTACGGCCGCACCTGGCAGCGGCTGGTCGGCCCGCAGACGCCCGGCGTTCGCGGCTACGCGCATGTCATCCGGGAAGACCGGGTCAATCCCAACATCCTGTTCCTCGGCACCGAGTTCGGCCTGTTCGTGTCGCTGAACGGCGGGCAGAGCTGGGCGCAGTTCCGGCCGAACAATTTCCCCGACGGCCTCGCGGTGCGCGACATCGCGCTCCAGGAGCGCGAGGACGATCTGGTGCTGGCGACCCATGGCCGCGGCATCTGGGTGGTCGACGACATCAGCCCGCTACGCGCGCTGACCGCGCAGACCCTGGCGAGCACGGCCGCGCTGATCCCCGGGCCGGCAGTCGAGCAGCGGATCCAGAGCAGCGGCGGCTGGGCCGAGGGCGACGCGACGTTCTATGGCGACAATCCGCCGAGCGGCGCGACGATCACTTACTACCAGAAGGCGCGCCACGTGATCGGGCGGATGAAGCTCGAGATCCTCGACGCCAACGGCAATGTGATCGACGAGGTGCCGGCGTCCAAGCGGCGTGGCCTCAACCGGGTCAGCTGGTCAATGCGGACCAAGCCGCCGGTGGTGCCGCCGGCCGCGTCGCTCGCCGGTTCGTCGGCGTTCGGGCAGCGCTTCCTGCCCGGCAGCTATACGGTGCGGCTGACCAAGGCGGGCCAAGTGACCACCGAGCCGCTGACCGTCACGCTCGACAAGCGCGCGACCTTCACCGTCGCCGACCGCCAGGCCCAGTTCGCCGCGTCCGAGCGGGTCAAGGACCTGTTCGCGCGGATGAGCAAGCTGGTCGGCCAGATCAACGGCGTGCGCGAGCAGGCCGGCGCGCTGTCCGGCAACGCGGCCGCGCCGGCCGATCTCCGCTCCGCCGCGACGCAGCTGTCGGACAAGGCCGACGCGCTGCGCAAGGAGATCGTCGCGACCAAGGAGGGCGGCGCGATCACCGGCGAGGAGCGGCTGCGCGAACATGTCGACCAGGTCTATGGCGCGATCAACTCGGTCGAGGACCGACCGACCGCCTACCAGATGGCGCGGGTCGATGCGCTCGACCGCGAATTGAAGGAAGTCGAAGCGCGCTGGGCCGCGTTCCAGGCGGGCGACCTCGCTGCGTTCAATGCGCGGCTGAAGGCGGCGAGCATGCCGCCGCTGACGATCGCCGAGATCAGCTTCGACCCCGACGACCTGCCGCGCGGCGGGCGGGTCTCGGCGCTCGTCCGCGGCCTCGTCGGCACGCACTTTTATGGCGATGTCGGCAGCCTCGAGGAGACCGGCGAAAAGGACTGAGCTATTCGGTCCTCGAGGTGTCTCCGCTGGCCTCGAGCGGGCGGACGTGGACGCTCTTGATGTTGACGAACTCGCGAATGCCGAAGACGCCGCATTCGCGGCCGTAGCCCGAATGCTTGACCCCGCCGAACGGCATGCGCGGGTCGGAGCGGACGTTCTCGTTGACGAAGCTCAGACCCGCGTCGAGCTCGCGCGCGGCGATGCGCCGGCCGCGGTCGAGGTCGGCGGTGAGCACGCCCGAGCCGAGCCCGAACGCGCTGGCGTTGGCGATGCGGATGGCGTCCGTCTCGTCCTCGGCCGCGATCACCGCCGCCACCGGCCCGAACACTTCCTCGTCGTGCGCCGGCTGGCCGGGGCGAACGCCGGCGAGCACTGTCGCCGGGTACCAGGCGCCGGGCCGGTCGGGGACTTCGCCGCCGAGCAGCAGGCGCGCGCCTTTGGCGACGCTGTCGGTCACCTGGCGGTGGATCTCGTCGCGCGCCTCGACGCTCTGCATCGGCCCGAGGCGCGTGGCTTCGTCGCGCGGGTCGCCCATCCGGTATTCGCGCATCGCCGCGACCAGCGCCTGCTCGAACCGGTCGAGCACCTGGCAGACGACGACGAAGCGCTTGCCGGCGATGCAGCTCTGGCCGCCGTTGACCATGCGCGCGGTGGCGGCGAGCCCGGCGGCGGCGGCGATGTCGGCGTCCTCGAGCACGAGATAGGCGTCCGACCCGCCGAGCTCGAGCACGCATTTCTTGAGCACCGATCCGGCGGCTGTGGCGACCGCGCGGCCGGCCGCGACGCTGCCGGTCAGAGTGACGGCGGCGACATGATCGTCCCGGATCAGCGCCTCGACGTGCCTGGTCGGCAGCAGCAAAGTCCGGAACAGGTCGCGCGGCACGCCCGCGTCGTGCAGCACGTCCTCGATCGCCAGCGCGCAGCCGGGGACGTTGCGGGCGTGCTTCAACAGCCCGCCGTTGCCGGCCATCAGCGCCGGCGCGGCGAAGCGGATCACCTGCCAGAACGGGAAGTTCCACGGCATCACCGCGAGTACGACGCCGAGCGGGTTGAAGGCGACGAACGCCTCGGGCCCGCCGACGTCCATGTGGCAATCGGCGAGATAATGCTGGGCGTGATCGGCGAACCAGTCGCAGTGGAACGCGCATTTCTCGATCTCGGCGCGGCCCTCGGTGACGGGCTTGCCCATCTCCTCGGTCATCAGCTTGGCGAATTCGTCCCGCCGGGCGCGGAGGATTCGCGCCGCTTCGTGAATCACGGCCGAGCGCTCGGTAAAGCTGGTGCGGCGCCAGTCGAGGAAGGCGCGATGCGCCGAAGCGGCTGCCTCGCGGGCGTCGTCGAGCCCGATCTCGTCGTACGAGCGGCCCGGCTCGCCGGTCGCCGGATTGATCGTTTGCATTCGGTGCCCGGTTTCTGGACGGGTCAGCTCCGCCTGCTCGGCCATCGCATCCTCCTTCCGCCGCGCGCGGCAACGCTACAGGGCTAACGCACCAACCGCGCCTCGGACGCATGGGTCCTCGGAAGATCAGCCGTCGCCGCGCAAGTGAGGCGGGCTTACTGGCCGCGTTCGCCGCCTTCGACCGGCGGTGGTGGCGGCGGCGGCGGGGGCGGAGGTGGCGGCGGAGGCGCCGTCTCCACCGGCGGAGGCGGCGGGGGCGGCGGCGGCGGAAGAGGTGGCGCGGCGGGCCGCGATCCCAACGGCACCACGACTTTCACCCAGGCGCTGTGGCTCCTCACGTCGCTGTTGAACTCGCCTTCGTAGGCGATCCTGAAGTCGGCCGAGCCAAGCTTGCCGCCGATGCTCAGGCCGCCGAGGATCGTCCCGCGCTTCTCGGCCGACGAGAAGACGTCGAACAGGCAGTCGGTCGCATCGACGCCGTCGAAGAACTGCGCGGTGAAGCGGCTGCGGCGATCGCCGAAGCGATAGCGGTAGCCGAGGTTCGCCTCCGGAACTAGCCCGCCCATCTGCGTCGCCCATTTGACGCCGCCGGTGAGGAAGGTGTGGCTGGAATCGTCGCCGACAATTGTCAGCTCGCCGCCTGCGGTCGTGCCCTCGGTGAAACCCTTGAGCCGGGTGTGGACGTAGTCGAGGTTGAGGTACGGCGTCAGGACCGAGCCCGGCCCGGTCGGGAAGCGCGCCCCGCCGCGCACGCCGAGGGTCCACAGGTTGACGTCGGGATCGCCGCGGATCTCGCCGACGAACGTCCCGCCGAGCGGCCTCAGGTCGATCGTCCGGCGCGAATCGCCGTCGAACCGGCTGAAGGTGCCCATCGCCTTCGCGTAGAAGGGGCCGGGATCGATGACGCCGTACAGGCCGAACTGATAGCCGTCGGCATCGACATCCTGGTCGAAGCGCTTCTCGTCGCTGTGATTGTTCACCGCGCCGACGCTCGCGCCGACGATGCCCGAATTGCCGACGCGCACGTCGGCGCCGAGCGTGAACGTCAGCCGGCGCGACCGGCCGTCTCCGGCGAACAGGTCGCCGTCGGTCTTGCGCGCCTGGTAGTCGGCCTGGCCCCAGACGTGGACCGCGCTCGACGACCGGCACTCGAGCACCGAGCCGGCAAGGGCGGGGATTTCGCAGTCGGTCGCGCGCGCGAGCATGTCGTTGTAATGCGCGCCGAGCGACGGGAACGACTGCAGGTACTGGGCGTAGCCGGCCGCCGACAGCATGTTGAACGCCGTGTTCAGGTCGGCCGGGTCGTCGAGCAGGAACAGGTCGGTGACGAGCGTCGCGATGCCGCCGGTGAGGTCGGTGTCGAAGATGCATTCGAGACCCCCGGCGACCGCCGAGCCATTGCCGTCGAGGTCCGGGACTTCGACGAACGACCGACGAGTGAGCTGCAGGTCGACGTTGGCCGCATCATCGTAGATGCACTCGAGATCGAGCAGGAACGAATTGCCGAGGCCGGCGACCCCGCAGGTCGAGAAGGTACCCGAGCGCGTCGCCGCGTCGATCACATTGTCGAAGAACAGGTCGTCGAACACCCCGCTGGGCGCGACGATGTTCGCCTGCAAGGTCCCGTCGAGGCTCGCCGCGCCGGTCACGACCAGCTGCGGATAGGTCCCCGCCGGCTGGACTCCGCCGGTCAGCGGCGCAAGCTCATATTCGATCGTCCCGTCCGCCGTCTGGGTGAAGCTGGCGACCGTCATTACCGAGCTGTCGTCGAGCGTCAGAAGCCCCGCGTTGGACAGCGGGCCGATGCCGCCGACCGTGGCGGAATGAAGGTTGATCGTGCCCGCGGTCGAATTGTTCAGGGCCGTCGCCACCGTCGCAAAGGTCAAGGCGCCGGTGACGTCTATCGTCCCGCCATTGTCGAGCGTCTCGAGGCTGTCGATGACCGTACCGTCGCCGGCCAGGATCGAGCCGCCGTTGGTCACGAGGTCGTTGCCGAGGCGGAAATTCGAGGTCGACGCGCGCGCGTCCCACGTCCCGCCGTCCGCGATGGTCATCACGTCGTCATTGTCGGTTAGGTCGACCCCGCCGACGATCGATCCTGCGCTCGTCACGGTCGTCGCGGCGCCGACCGAATCGATGGCGAAGCCGGCGTCGGTATCGATCACCCCGCCGGCGGAATTGTCGATGTCGATGTCGACGTCGCTCTGGGCGAAAATGCCGTTGGTCCCGCCGAGGATCGAGCCGGAGTTGCCAATGTTGACCAGGCCGACCGCCTCGACGTGCACCGCGTCGCCCGCGGCGTCGATTCCGCCGGAGTTGGTGATGAGCACGTCGCCGCTGGCGACTCCCGCGCTCGAGGTGCCGCCCGTGCCGCCGAGGAGGGTCGTGGCCGAGCCGCCGAGCCCGCCGAGCCCGCCGTCTCCGCCGGCGCCGCCGGTCCCGGTTCCGCTCGCTCCGGCGGCTCCGCCGACTCCGGACAAGCCGGCCAGGCCGGCGATCGACGCTCCGGAGCCTCCGTTGGCGCCGTCGGCGATCGGCGCGGCCGCCTGGGTCTGGATGAAGATGCCGTGCGATCCGGCGCCCGTGGTGACGATATCGCCGCTGTTGTCGATGACGACGTCGCCCGACGAGCCGCCGGTCCCCGCGCCGCCGTTGCCGCCGGCGCCGGCCGTTGCCGCGCCGCCATTGCCGCCTGCGCCGGCGTCGCCGCCGTCGCCGCCAAAGGTGCCGACCGCTCCACTGCCGCCGTCTCCGCCGACGCCGCCGTTGCCGCCGTTGCCCGCGGTCGCATCGCCCGGGTCGCCGCCGTCGCCGCCGGCTCCGGCGCCGTTGGTGGTCGTCACCCAGATGCCGTGCGAGGCGAGCCCCGACGTCGTGATGTCGCCGCTGTTGCCGACCGTGACGTCGAGCAGGTCGCCGCCGGTCCCGGCGCCGCCCGCGCCGCCCGAGCCGGCGATCGCCGCGCCGCCGTCGCCGCCAGGGCCACCCGTGCCCGCATTGCCGCCGACGCCGCCCGAGCCGCCGTCGCCGCCGACGCCGCCATCGCCGCCCGCGCCGCCATTGCCGCCGGACGCCGCGCCACCGTCGCCGCCGTCGCCACCGACCCCGCCGCCGGCCGCTCCGATGATGCGGATGCCGTGCGAGCCGTCACCGCTGGTGGTGATGCTGCCGTCGTTTTGGACGGTCGCGCCAATCGAGCCGCCGGTGGCGGTTCCGCCCGCGCCGGCCGCGCCACCAGTGCCGTCCCCGCCGGCCCCGCCGATGCCGCCGGAGCCTCCGGCGCCTCCGACGCCGCTTGCGAAGTCACCGCCGACGCCGCCACTGCCGCCGTCCCCCGCTGACGCGTTCGCGCCGCCGACGGCCGCGCCGCCGTCGCCGCCGTCGCCGCCAACGGCGTTGCCGCCAACCACCTGGACGAAGATTGCGCTGCTATTGTCGCCGGCGGTTGCGATCGACTCGCTGTTCGTCGCGGTGACCAGCACGTCCCCGCCCGTTGCCGAGCCCCCGGCCCCGCCCGCGCCGCCGATTCCGGCGGCGGCATCGAGGGTCGCGCCGCCGGCGCCGCCCGCTCCACCCGGGTCCAAGAACCCCGATCCACCGGCCCCGCCGGCGCCGCCCTCCAGATTGGCGCCGCCGACGCCGACCGCGCCAAGACCGCCGGCCCCGGCGGTCGCGGCGCCGGCGAAGGCCACGATCCGCAGGCCGAATGCACTGTCGCCGGCGGTCTGGATGGTTCCGTCATTGGCGGCCGTGACGCTGGATATGGATCCGCCGGCGGCCGAGCCGCCCGCGCCACCGGCGCCGGCCGTCCCGAAGCCCGATAGGCCGCTGACGCCCCCGGCGCCGCCGTCGCCGCCGGGCCCGAGCGAGCCCATGCCGCCCGCGCCTCCGTCGCCACCCGCGCCGACCAGCCCGGCGATTCCAGCCCCGCCGAGTCCGCCGAGTCCCGCGACCGCAGCTCCGCCGACCGCCGCGACATCGATGCCGCTCGAGCCGTCGCCGAGGGTGTCGATCGACCCGCTGTTGCGGATGCTGCTTGCGCCGATCGCTCCACCGACGCCGCTTGCTCCCGCGCCGGCCGCGCCGCCGGTGCCATTGCCTCCGGCGCCGCTAAAGCCGCCGGAACCGCCCGCGCCGCCCGTGCCCGAATCGCCCAGCCCGCCGCTGCCGCCATTACCGGCCATGGTCACGCCGCCTGTTCCGCCACCGCCGATGCCGCCAATGCCGCCGAGGCCGCTCCCGGCGACCACCGCCGCGGAAATGCCATCGGAGTTGGCGCCGGCCGTCGCGATCGACGCCGTGTTTTCGACGCCGATCGTGCCGATCGAGCCACCCGTTGCGGTCCCGCCGGCGGCGCCCGACCCGGCGCTGGCCGAGCCGCCATCCGCGCCTGTGCCGCCGTTGCCGCCATCGCCGGCAAAGTCCTCTATGCTAAGGCCGCCGGCGCCCCCGGCGCCACCGTTGCCCGCGCCTCCGCCGGTTCCCGACGCGCCCGCGCCGCCCGCCTGGCCGACGCCGTTTCCGGCGACCGCGGCAAGATCGATCCCGGCGGATTCATCGCCGCTGGTGTCGATGGTCCCGCCATTGGTCGCGAGGATGCTGGCCACGTCTCCGCCGGTCGCCGCGCCGCCTGCCGCTCCGTCGCCGCCGACCCCATCGCCGGCCGCGCCAGTTTCGCCCCCGACGCCGCCATTGCCCCCGGGTCCCGCGACTCCGCCCCGGCCTCCGGCTCCGCCGGCGCCGCCGGCCCCGCCGAATCCTCCGGTTGCCAACCCGCCGGAGCCGCCGAACCCGCCCGACGCCGAACCGGCCACCACGACCAGGTCCATTGCATCGGACTGAAGGCCCTGGGTGATGATCGAACCGCTGTTGTCGAAGGTGATTGCGCCGACCGCACCGCCGACGGCGTTGCCGCCGACCGCGCCGTCGCCGGCCGTCGCGCCGCCGCCCGAACCGCCGATCCCGGCCGCGCCGCCGGCCCCGCCGGCGGTGAGACCGCCGTTGCCGCCGTCGCCGCCGGCATTTCCTGCGATCGAAGCCCCGGCCGTCGCGGCCCCGCCGGTTCCACCGGCCCCGCCGGTAGCCTGGCCGCCGACCACGACCATCGCCATGCCGTCCGATCGCGCTCCCGACGTCGTGATGGCGTTGCTGCTGCCGGCCGCAACCGGACCGATCGATCCGCCGGTCGCGGAACCGGCGAGGCCGCCCGACCCGGACCGGCCGTTTCCGCCCTGATTGCCGTTGCCGCCGCTTCCGCCGGTTCCGGCGGCGCCATCGCTACTGGAGAGGCTGGGCTCCCCCGAACCCCCGGCCGCGCCGACTCCGCCGGCCCCGCCGACTCCGCCGACCGCGATGCCGCCGAGGCCGCCGAGGCCGCCGGCCGCGCCGCCGGCCACGACGCTCACCTCGAGCCCGACCGAGTCGTCGCCCGCGGTCTGGATCGTGCCGCTGTTGAGCGTCGTGAGCCCGGCGATCGAGCCACTGGTCGCGTCTCCGCCGTCGCCCGCGAGCTCGCCGAACCCAAACGATGCCGATCCGCCCAGGCCGCCCAGGCCGCCATCGCCGCCCACGCCGGTCGTCGACAGCCCGCCGCTGCCGCCCACCGCGCCCGCGCCGCCGAACCCGCCGGCTCCGCCAACTCCTAGCCCGCCGAGTCCGCCCGATCCACCGCTCGCCATGCCGACGACGGCCTGGACCTCGAGCCCGTCGGCATCGGCGCCCGAGGTGGTGATCGCCCCGCTGTTGGTGGCCGTTGCGGCCGCGACCGAGCCGCCGTTCGAATCGCCGCCGTCGCCGCCCGCGCCGCCGGTTCCGCCGGCCGCGTCGCCGCCGGCACCGCCATTCTCGCCGGCGCCGGCCGGGGCGAACCGGCCGTCGCCGCCGGCACCGCCGGCTCCGCCGCTTCCGCCGGAGCCCCCAACGCCGGTTCCGCCCCCTCCGCCATTGCCGGCCGTCGCCGCGCCGGAGACGAAGGCGACGGTCATGCCCTCCGCATCGGCACCGGTCGTGACGATCGTCCCGCTGTTGGTCGCGGTGCCGGCGATGTCGCCGCCCACACCCGACCCGCCGTCGCCGGCTGCACTGCCGGTGCCGGCCCCGGCGTCTCCCGCGGCGCCGCCCGCGCCGCCGTCACCGCCGCCGGCGCTGGCAAAATCGACCGCCTCTCCGCCAGCGCCTCCGGCCCCTCCGAGCCCGCCGGCGCCGCCGGTGCCGGTGCCGCCCAACTCACCGCCCGCTCCGACGCCGGCCCCGGCCACCAGCGAAAACGCGATCCCGTCGGCGTCCAGGCCGCCGGTCTGGATGCCGCCATCATTGACCAGCTCGACGCTCGCGATCGAGCCGCCGGTCCCGTCGCCGCCCGACCCGGCGTCGTTGCCCGTGCCGCTGCCGCCCTGGGGGCCGGCCGGCCCGCCGCTGCCGGCATTGCCTCCGAACGTCGTCCCGTCGAAGCCGATGCCGTTGGCGCCCGTCCCGCCCGCGCCGCCCGCGCTGCCAAAACCGCCGGTGCCGTTGCCGCCGAAACCGCCCCCACCGCCGCTTCCCAAGCCGGCCGCGGCGTCGATCGACATGCCCCGCGACTGGTCGCCGGTCGTGAC
>DASTID010000021.1:0-14103 GCA_035717905.1 Sphingomicrobium sp.
GCTCGCGCTGGTGCGGCCGATCGTCGAGACGGTCGACAGCAGCGAGAGCCAGCGCGTCATCTGATATTCGACGCGGGTCGCGGAATAGCCCTGCCCGTCGGTCACCACTTCGACGAACAATTTGCGCGTCAGGTATTTGCCGGCGGCGATCGAGGTCTTCTGGCCGGTCGCGACGTCGGCCGGGACCACCCGCAGCCGGTCGAGTCCGATCGCGCGGCGCAGCGCGTTGATCGGGTCGAGGCTGCCCGAGCCGGACTGCAGCGCGGCGACGGCCGACGCCAGCTGCAACGCCTCCGGGGCCGACAGGTTGGTGATCGACGTTCCGAACAGGATGCGCGAGAGAAGCTCGTCCTGCGGCAGCGGCGGGGTGCTGGCGAAGGTGATCTCGGGCTTGAGGCCGGTGCCGCGGACGATGACGCTGGCGTCGAGCCCCTGAACCTGCGCTTCGGCGTGGATGTCGAGCTGCGGGTCGGGTGGGCTCTCGCCGCGGAAATGTATCACGCCGCGGTCGAGCCGGAAATTGCGCCCGGCGAAGTCATAGTCGCCGCGGACGAGGTCGGCACGTCCGGTGAAGCGCGGCGCGTCGGCGAAGCCGCCGATCTGCAGGTCCGTCCGCCAGCGGCTGCTGATGCCGAGTCCCTCGACCTGCAGGTCGCTGCCGGCGAGCTTGATGTCGAGCCGCCACGGGTGAAGGTCCTCGACCTCGATCACGTCTTCCGGATCGAGCCCGCTTTCGTGGACCTTCAGCTGCGGGACAGAAGCGGCGGCGCTCACCCGGCCGAGCTGGAAGCGGCCCTTGTCGAGCTTGAGGTCGCCCGAAATCGTGCCGCCCTCGCCGCTCGACTTGATGCGCAGCGGCCCGGTGACCCGCGCCGCGACGTCGTCGCGGTTGAGCAGCAGCGCCTGGGCGGCGTTGAACGACAGGTCGAGCGCGGTGCGCCCGCCGGCGAAGGTCACGCTGCCGCTGCCGGTGACGGTACCGCCGCCCGACGTGCGGCCGGAAATCTTCGAGAAGATCAATTGCGGCCCAGAGAAGCGCGCCTCGCTGACGACCTGATCGATCGCCATGCCGGTGACCGCGCTTTCGAGATGCGCGTTTTGCGTGCGCAGCGACCCGCGGATGGTTGGGCTGGCGAGCCGCCCGCTCACGTCGGCGCCGACCGACAGCGGGCCGGAAAGGTCGATCACCTCGGTCCCCGAAAGACGCCACAAGGTGTCCGCAGGGCCAACATAGCGCAGCTGCGCGAACAAGGGCGCGTTCATCAGCTCGGCGACCAGCGGCCCGTTGCCCATCGGCGCGAACCGCGCCTGCGCCCGCCCGATCGTCTTGCCCTCGCTGGCGGCGACGGCGCGGATGCCGGCATGGTTGCCCGAGACGAGCGCCGCGATGCCGACGTCGATCGGCCTGGATGCGAGCACCAGGCCCGAGCGACTGAGGCCGCGCACCTTGAGGTCGAGCCGGCCGCTGCGGTTGCCCTTCCACGCATAATCGAGCCGGCCGGTCGCCGAGCCGCTGAGGTCGAGCCCGGGCCAGGCGATGTCGAGCACCTCCATCGGCAGGCCGCTGACCTGGGCATGGACCTCGGGCCGCGAGCCGCTGCGGCCCGACACGACCGCCGTCCCGCCGGCGAAAGCGAGGCTGGTCGGGGCGAGCGTCCAGCCGTCACCGGCGCGGGTCAGGACCGCGGCCTGCTTGAGCTCGAGCGGCTCGCGCTCGATGCGCCCGCTGCCGGTCAGGCGGATGGTGTCGGGCGAGATGTCGGCGAGCGTCGAGAAGGAGAATGCCGCGCCGCGGCGGCCGGCGACGGCGGCGCGCACCTGGCCGGAGCCGTTGACCAGCCTGGCGTTGGCGGTCAGCCGGGCGAGCGTGATGCCGCCGGCATCGATCCCGCGCGCGTCGACCACGCCGTCGACGGTCGTGCGCTCGTCGGCAAGGATGATCGTGCCGTCGGCGCGCCCGCTGCGGACCGAGAAGGCGCCCGGAAAATCGGCACCGTTGGCGGTCAGATGCGCGTCGATGCGTTGCGCCTCGCCGGCCGGCGCGAAATCGAGCGTTCCGCCGAGCGTGCCGTTGGCGAGCGTCAGGCGCCCGGTGAAGCCGCCGGGGTCCGACCGCAGGTCGCCGCTGGCGTGGGCGCCGCCGGCGTCGAGCGCGGCGATCGAGATCACCGTCTTGCCGCCCTTGGGCAGCAGAATCCGGCCGTTGCTGGTGAACGGCCCGAGCTTCGACCCGCCGCTCGCGCGATAGTCGAACCCGGCCGCGGTCGGCGTCAGCAACAGCCGCACGTCGCGCAGGCCCAAAGTATCGTTGGGCCGGTCGAGGAAGACGTCGAGTCTCGGACGCTCGATATGCCCGTCGAGGACGAGCTTGACCGGCCCATATTTCGCCTGCCGGCCCGAAGCGACGATATGAAAGGTGCCGTCGCGGAAGCGCTGTCCAGCGCCGGACAGCCTGAGCTTGGGCGAAAAGATTCGCAGGTTGGAGAAATGAACGTTGCCGTCGCCGCCGCGCTCGAGGTTGGTGGTCAGCGACGGCAGGCCGCCGGTGAGATCGCGGAAGAAGCTGTTGTCGAGCCGGCGCACCCAGGCCTTGGCGGTGCCGACGACGTGGCTGCCCTTCCCGTTCGGGCCTGGCACGACCTTCAAATCGGTGATCACGTCGACGATCCCGAGGCCGGGGATCAGATAGCGCTGCATCGACCCCGACAGCAGCACCTCGAACCGGCCCGTCACCAGGTCGATCATCAGCGACAGCTTGCCGTTCCACTTGGCGCTGGTGAGCCTGAGGCCCTCGCCGCGCACCAGCTTGGGCGTGATCGTCAGCCAGCCTTCGATCCTGGGATTGGCGAGCATGGCCCCTGCCACGTCGCCGACGCCGGTGATCGCCCGCGCCTGGAGCCGGAGCGGCACCCGCATCGGCCAGCGCGACAGGCGACCACGTCCCTCGGCGCGCACGTCGACGAAGCCGGTGTTGTCGAACTTCACCCCCGGCGAGGTCAGCCGGTACGAATAATTTGCGGTCGCGAACGGCCCATCGAGCGTCCACACCATGCGCACGTTGCGGCCGGTCATGTTGGGGAACAGCGCCGGCGGCTTTAAAAGGTCGATGCCGAGCCGCAGGTCGCGATAGCGGTTGCCGGCGAGGTCGAGCGCGCCCTTGGCGACTGCGCGCAACGCTGGCGAAGCCAGCGTCAGCTGCCCGTCGAGGACGCGGTCCTCGAGCGTCGCGCCGCCGCGCACGGTGACGGTCGGGCTTGTCAGCCGCTTGAGCTTGCCCTTGAGGAACGGCGCCGGCCGCCATTGCCCCTGGAGGCGGTAGCGGCCGCCGTCGACGCCGAGCGCGAGCCGCGCGGTCGGCCGGCCCGACAAGTCGAGCGCGGCGGTCCCGCGCCAGCGCGTCCAGCTACCCTCGCCCGAGATGGTCAGGTCGACCGCGCGCTTCGTCCCGGCGAGGGCTGGAACGAGGCCGTTCGCGGGCGAGACCACGCGGGCGTCGACGTCGAAGCGGTTGCGGTCGGGCTCGGCATCGAGATGCAAGGCGATCCGGTCGCCACCGTTGTTGAGCGCGGCGCGCAGCTCGACCAGCGCCCGGCCCGAGCGCACGTCGGCCTTGCCCCACAGGCGCCCGCTGCGCGGCTGGCCGCTGACCGCCGGGCCGATGTCGAGCCGGCGCACCGCGAGCGCGCCGATGTGGATGTCGAAGCCCGGAAGGATCGGGCCTTTCCTGGCGCTCGGCTTGAGCTTGGGCAGGCGGACCAAGGCAACCCGGTCGGCGGTCAGGCTGTCGATGTGCAGCGCGTTGTACAGCCACGCGCCCGGCGACCAGTCGAGCTGAATGTTGGGCGAGGTCAGGAACACGCCCTGGCTGTCGGAAACGGCGACGTTGCGCAACTGCGACTTGCCGAACACCGACCCGTCGATGCGTCCGATGCGGATCTTGAGGCCTGAAGCGGTCTCGAACCCGGCGATCCGGTCGACGATGAAGCGGTGCCCGGGCGCGGTGTCGAGCAGCACGAGCGCGCCGGCGATCAGCAGCAGCAGCGCGACGAACAAGGCGAACAGCTCGTTGAGCAGCCGCCGCGGCCAGTCGCCGCGAAGGCGCCGGCGGGGCGGCTCGGAGCCCTGGCTGACGGCGACCGTCTCGGCCAAGGTCAGAACGCCTGGCCGAGCGAGACGGTGACCGCCACCGGACCGTCGCCTTTTTGCCGGTTGAGCGGCACGCCGACGTCGATACGGATCGGCCCGAAGCTCGAATAATAACGCACGCCAAGGCCGGCGCCGAACCGCCATTTGCCGAAGTCGGGCAGCGTGTCGCCGGTCAGCGAACCGCCGTCGAAGAAGGGCACGACGCCGAAATTGCCGCCGAATTGCCTGAGCCGGATGCGCGCTTCCACCGCGAACTCGGCGAGGCCCTTGCCGCCGATCGGGTCGCCTTCGACGTCCTTGGGCCCGAGCTGTTGATAGCCGTAGCCGCGGACCGAGCCGCCGCCGCCGGCATAGAAGCGGCGCGACGGCGCGATGTCGAACGCGCCGGCGCCGACGATCGTCCCGAGCCGCACCCGCCCGGCCAGGACGACGCGGTCGGAAACCGGATGATAAGCGCTCGCGTCGAACTGGGTGCGGGCGTAGGTCAGGCCGCCGTTTCGCGCCGAAAATTCAGGGCTGACGCGGCCGCTAAGGCGGAACCCGCGCGTCGGGTCGAGCAGGCTGTCGCTGCCGTCATAGCCCAGGCTCACCGGAAGCGCGGCAATCAAGAACGTCCGCGTGTCCTTGAGGCCCGACGGCGCGAACACGCCGCGCTCGTCGGTCGCAAGCAGCTCCGCGCCCGCAGTCCATGTCCAGGTCTTCTGCCAGATGAAATTGCTCTGCCGCTCGATATTGCCGGCAAGCAGCACGGTGCGCGCCTCATAGGCGTCGAACTTCTGATGCGCGGCCGAGGCCTGCAGGTTGAGCGTCTGGTCGCGCTCGAGGAAATTGCTGCGGCGGAACTGCACGCCGGCGAGCTGCTCGCTGGTGCCGGCGACGCCGCGCAGGGTGAGCGCGCCCTCGGGGTTGAAGAAATTGCGGTCGGTCCAGCTCGCTTCGAGCCGGGCGCCCTGCCCGGTCCCGTAACCGAGCTCCCCGGCGATGGTGTGCGACGGCGCCGGCTCGAGCGCCACGGCGAGATCGACGATGCGGCCCCCCTCGCGCGGCACGGGACGGATTTGCACGGTGGAGACGAGCCCGGTCGCGATCAGCGCGCGCCGCAAATCGTCGATCTTCGAGCGCCTGAACGGATCGCCGGGCTCGAACCGAGCGATGGTTTCGACGTGCCGGGCGCTGAACGGCGGGTTGCCGCTGACCCGGAACTCGCCGAACCGCGCGACCGGGCCGGGGGTCACCGGGAGCGTCAGGGTCGCGAGATGGGTCTGATGGTTGACCTCGACCACCTGCTCGCCGATTTCCGCCTCGGCAAAGCCCTGCTCGCCAAGCGCGGTTCTGAGCGCCAGCTCGCCGGCGATCACGTCCTCGGCGATCACCGCGTCACCGGCGTCGACTCCGAACACCGCGCGCAGCCCGGCCGCATCCGATCCCGCGGCGTCGAGTCCCGGAAGCTCGACCGAGGCGAAGCGATATTGCTGCCCGGGCTCCACGGCGAGGACGACTTGCACCGCGTCGCCGGCCGCTTCTGTGCGCGGCTCGACCAGGGCATCATAATAGCCCCGGCTGCGCAGCAGCTCGGCGAGCAAATCGGCGTCGGCGCGCGAGCGGCGCTGGATTTGCGCCGCATTGGCCGCGTCCTTGCGGTCGGACTGGAGCGCCGATTGCTGCTTGAAGGCTTCGAGCAGCTCCTCGGCCGCGCCGACGCTCGCCAGGCCTTCGATGGCGAACGTGTAGCGGCGCTCGCTCGTGCCCTCGTTGCCGGCTTTCGGCGCTTGCGCCGCGGGCGTAGCGACGGTT
Organism: Sphingomicrobium sp.; assembly: GCA_035717905.1. GTDB lineage: Bacteria > Pseudomonadota > Alphaproteobacteria > Sphingomonadales > Sphingomonadaceae > Sphingomicrobium. The sequence goes on from DASTID010000021.1 coordinate 5,941, forward strand.
TCCGCGACCGGCTCGTCGGTGGCGTCGAGATCGGGCCAGCCGACGCCGAGGTCGGGCAGCGGGTCGAGCGGCGCCGACGGGTCGAGCTCGGCCGGGTCGGACGGCTGCGCCGGCGCCGTCTGGGCAATCGCCGGCGCCGCGGCAACGGCCCAGGCCGCGGCCGCGCACTGCAGCCGCGCGGCAAACCGCGTTGAACCCCGCCCGCTCATCAAGCGACCAGCCTTAGCCACCGCTCCTGAACCGCGCCAGTATCAACGAACCGCCGGACGAGCTTTTCGCCAGGCGCACTAGCGCAGCCGAATCAACGGCTTAGTGGATCGTGTCGGTAACTTCGTCGCAGCTCAGCGTAGCGATCACCCGCTCGATCTGCCGCCAGTGGCAGAAGCGCGCGACATTGCCGTCGTCGCGGCTGCGCTCGGCGCGCACCGCCGCCTCGAGGCCCGCGTCGTCGCCGAAGCGCTCGATCAGGTCGGAGGCGTCGGACAGCGCGCCGCGGCCATGGATGAACAAGGTCGCCATGGGCCGCACCTTAGTCCCGTCCCCGTTTCCCGACTGCCGACAAGTGTCGTCAACGCCGCGTTGACCATGTTCGGGCGCACGCAATATGTTCGGCTGAGGAGGGGCGCCCGCGTGACCGACCTGTTCCTGTCGTACAAGGCGGAAGACCGGGCGCGTGTCGCGCCGCTGGTCCAGGCCCTGGAAACGGACGGACTGTCGGTGTGGTGGGACGCGCATATCGGCGGCGGCGACCAATGGCGCGAGACCATTCTTCGCCACCTCGAAGCCGCGAAGTGCGTGATCGTCGTGTGGAGCCGCCGATCCGTCGGCCCGCGCGGAGAGTTCGTGCGCGACGAAGCCTCGCGCGCCCAGCGGCGCGAGACCTATTTTCCGATCCGCATCGACAAGGTCGACCCGCCGCTCGGCTTCGGCGAAACCCAGGCGCTGGACCTTTCCGGGTGGAAGGGTGATCGGTCGGACCCGCGCTACCGGGCGCTGGTCGAGGGGCTTCACAAGCGCTTCGGAATCAAGGTCAAGCGGGCCAAAGCCGCGCCGGCCGAGGGCCGCGGTCTCGACCGCCGATCGATCGTCATCGGCGGAGGCGCCGCGGCGGTGGCGGCCGCCGGGGCGGGCGCCTGGTTCCTGACCAAGGCCGACGCGGCGAGGTCCAACAGCATCGCCGTCCTGCCGTTCGCCAATCTGAGCGGCGATCCCGCGCAAGCCTATTTTTCCGACGGCATCGCCGAGGAGCTGCGGAGTACCCTGTCGCGCATTCCCGGCTTGCAGGTGGTTGCGCGCACCTCGTCCGAAGCGGTTCGCAACGACGACGCGAAGACGGCGGCGGCAAAGCTCGACGTGACCAATATCCTGACGGGCAGCGTGCGCCGCTCGCCGCAAATGATCCGGGTCAGCGCGCAGCTGGTCGATGGACGCAAAGGCTTGGAGCGCTGGTCGCAGGATTATGACCAGCCGGTTGGGGACGCGCTTCAAATTCAAAGCGACATCGCGCTCCAGGTCGCGCAGGCGCTGAGCATTCATCTGGGGCGCGGGGTCCAGCACGACCTGAGCGAAGGCGGGACTCGAAACGCGGCCGCGCAGGATCTGCTGCTCAAGGCGCGAGGCCTCCGGGCTCGCGACGATTCGGACGCCGCGTCGCGACGCGCGCTCGAATATATCGATTCGGCGCTCGCCTTCGATCCCCGCTATGCCGATGCGCTTGCGGTCAAATCCGCGATCGTGACCGTGCTGGCGGACGACGCGGCGACACCGGCCGAAAAGCGAAGGCTGCTCAACTCGGCCCAACAAACCGCGGGCCAGGCGATCGCCATCGCCCCGCGATCGGCGCGTGCGCGCAGCGCGCTCGCCGCCGCTTCCTATTTCGACTTCAAGTTCCGGGAGGCGCTTCGCCAATTTGCGATCATGGAGTCCTTGCTGGGCGAATCCGGCGGGGAAACCGATTATCTCGCGCCCTATGCATTCGTTCTCTACGACGTCGGCAATAGCGCCCATGGTCTCGAGATCGCTGCGCGAATGGTTGCGGCAGACCCGCTCAATCCCGGGGCCTATCACGCCAAGGCCCAGGTCTTGTTCGGCTTGGGTCGGTTTGAGGAGGCGGCGGCCGCGGATTCGCAGGCCATCGCGCTCGCCCCGGAGCTGGCGTGGCCGCGCGCGTGGCGCGCCCGGGCGCTGATGAAGATGGACAGGCTCGACGAAGCCAAGGCCGAATTCGCCAAATTGCATTCACGCATCGGCATTTGGACGGCATGGGAAGCGATCCTCGAGGAGCGGCGGGGCAATCGGGCCGAGTCGAACCGGCTGCTCGACTGGATCCGGCAATCCGAGAGCGAGACGATGCACTACCAGCTCGCCGAAATCCTGGCGCAGCAGGGCCGCACGGACGACGCCATCGCCGAACTGGAAAAGGCCTGGACGGCGCGGGATTCCGGACTGACCAGCATCAAGACCGACGAATTGCTCGTGCCGCTGCACAGCGACCCGCGCTATCAAGCGATCGTCAGGCGAATGAACTTCCCCGCATAAGGCTGGCGCAGCGGCGACGCGCATGCCAGTGCGCGGCCAATGAACAACAGACGACCGCTGGCCGGCGGATGCTTCCTCACTTTGTGCATCCTCGGCGGCTTCCTCGCCGGGCTGGCGATCCGGAACCCGATGAAGGGCGTGCTGATCGGGACCGCCGTCGGCGCGGCGCTGGCGCTGCTGCTGTGGCTGATCGACCGCAGGCGCTAGTCAGACGACCTTGCGTCCGGTCCAGATCACCCGCCCGATGCAGTGGATTTCGCCGAGGCCGCAGTCGGGCCAGTCGGGATAAGCGGGATTGTCCGACTGGACCGTGACCCGCCGGCCCATCGGGTTGAGCGCGAGGCGCTTCACCACCAGCGAATCGTCGACCCGCAGCACGTAGATGCCGTCGCGCAGCCGGTCCCCGGCATCGGCCAGGTCGACCAGGATTTCGTCGCCCGGGCTGAGCGTCGGCGCCATCGAATCACCTTCGACCCGAACGATCGAGAGGCTCGTCGCCGGAGTCGCCGTCAGGCCCTTCAGCCAGCGCTGGTCGAAGGCGAAATAGGGCTTGCCGAGCTCGTCCCCGACAATAGCTCCGGGGCCCGCCGACACCGCGATCGCGTGGCGGTTGACGCTGACCAGGCCGCCGGCGCCGGCGGCTTCCTCGGCCGGCCCGCCGAGCAATGATTCGGGGACCGAGAAATATCGCGCGAGCTTGCGCCGCTCCTGCTCCTTGAGCTGCTTGGGGACGCCGCGCCGCACGAATTGCTGGATGTAGGCGGCATTGCGCCCGAGCATGCGCGACAAGCCGGCGAAATCCTCGCCGCGCTCGGCGCAGAGGCGTTCAAGGACGAGGCGCGGTTCGGTCAACATCTTAACGAGCCTTTAGTGATAGGGAAGTGCCTAGACAAGTAGGAAATGCATTGGGAAGAGGCGGCAGGCCGAGTCGTAAGACGATAAGGAATTACCCGTGCATTTGCTTCGAGAGGTTGAGAAATTTCTTCGCCATACTGACGTGGCTCCCACCCGTTTCGGCCGCGACGTCCTGGGGGATCCGCGCTTCGTGTTCGACCTGAGGAACGGCCGCGACCCGCGTCCTTCCACCATCGCTCGCGTCCGCGCATATCTGGAGACGGCGCAATGACCCGGATCGCGATGTCGCGCGCCGCGACGGCGCTGTTCCGGGCCCTGATCGCGCGCACGGAAGTGCCGCGCGATAGGATTTTGCTTACCGATTGGCATTCGGTCGACTGGCAATCGCTGACCCTGGTCGGCGAGCGGCACCGGATCGCGCTGCGGATCATCGGCGACCGGTCCGCCGACGCGGCCGCAAGGCTGACGCACGGTCTCGAGGATGCCGAATTCGCCATTCCGGGGCAGATCGTCGCGGACATCGCGGTCGTCGGCGCGCCCGAGACGGCAGGCGACGGCTCGACCGCCATCAGGCTCGAGGCGCTCACCGTCGCGGAATGATCAGCGCAGCGAACGCCTGAGCTCGTCGAGCGCGGCGTAAAGGTCCTGGGTGGCGTCGGGCGCGGCCGGAATCGCGCGGTTCAAATGGCCGTCGATCCGCGCCTTGAGCTCGCCCGCGGTGGGCATCGCGGCGGGGTCGAACAGCCGCACTACCCGCGAATCCGGGCCCAGCTCGGCGAGGATGTCGTCGAGCACGAGCACGGCATCGGACGGCGCATTGTCGAGCGGAGTGCGCCGGTCGGCGTCGGTCAGCACGAGCTCGTCGGGCACGACCGGCTCGAACGGCGCGCACGCGAACTCCGCCAGAGCGAAGGACGGGACGCGCGGCCGCACTTGGGCAAGAGTCAGCAGGCATCCGGCAAATGCCGCGGCCGCCGCTGCGACGGTCAGCGGAATACTACCAAGGCGCGCGGCCGCGAATGCCACGGCGCCGGCGAACAGCGCCGCCGCGCCGCCATCGACCGCCGATTCGATCCGTTCCGCCTGCCCGTGACCCATGGCGGCATCAATAGCCGCCAAACCTTGCCAGCCGGTTAGGCCGGAACGTCGCTCGGCTGCCGGATTTCGGCGATTTCGGGCGCGTTCTCGATGAGGTCGATCAGCGCGCCGGTGAACGCCTCGACGTCGTCGGGCTTGCGGCTGGTGACGATATTCCCGTCGGTCACCGCCGGCTGATCGGCGAAAATCGCGCCAGCATTGCGCAAATCGGTGCGGATCGACGGCCAGCTGGTCGCCGTGCGGCCGCGCAGCAAATCGGCTTCGACCAGCAGCCACGGGCCGTGGCAAATCGCGCCGATCGGCTTTCCCTGATCAGCGAAGTCGCGAATCAGCGCGACCACGGCGCCGTTGAGCCGCAGCGCGTCCGGGTTGCGCACGCCGCCCGGCAGGATGAGCGCGTCGAAATCGTCGGCGCTCGCCTCGTCGACGGTCAGGTCGGGCCGGATCGTCTTGCCGGGATCGTCGTGGATCGTCGCCTGGATCGGGTCGCGCTTCGGCGACGCCAACACGACTTCGGCGCCGCGCTCCTGCAAAATCTGGCGTGGACCGAACAGCTCCCATTCCTCGAATCCGTCGGTGGCGACGATGAGCACTCGGGCGTCTGAAATTCGCGGCATCGGAACCTCCTTCCGCTGCCGGCCGCTTATGCCTGCCGATGAGTCGAGTGAAGCGAAACGCGCCGTGCTGAGGCATAGCAGCGACACCGAACCGGGGATCGCGCGCAAGCGGATGGACCGATACTGGGCTTATTTCGATGCCAGAGGCAAGCGCATCACCGACCGCGAGGAGATCGACCGCCTCAACGCGATCGCCCTTCCCCCCGCCTATGAGAAGGCGTGGTTCTGCACCGATCCGAACGGGCATTTACAGGCGACCGGCGTCGATGCGCGCGGCCGCAAGCAATATCGCTATCACCCCGATTATCGAAAGAAGCGCGACACCGCCAAATATGAAGGGCTCCTGGAGTTCGGGAAGTCCCTCCCGCGGCTGCGGCGGCGCGTCGAGCGCGACGTGAAGCGCCGCACCCTGAGCCGCGACACGGTCCTCGCGGCCGTGGTGCGCCTGCTCGACACCGAGCACATGCGCATCGGCAACGAGGAATACGCCAAGGAGAACAAGAGCTTCGGCGCGACCACGCTGCGCAGTCGGCACCTTCGCCGCAAGGGTCACTCGCTCGTCATGCGCTTCACCGGCAAACACGGCATCGTGCACGAAGCCAAAATCACCGACACCAATCTGAAGCGCGTCTGCCGGCGCTGCCAGGAGCTGCCCGGCCAGATGCTGTTCCAATATGTCAACGGCGACGGCGAGCCGCAGCCGGTGACCTCGGGCGACGTCAACGACTATATCAAGCAGTCGACCGGCGGCGACTTCACGGCGAAGCATTTCCGCACGTGGAGCGCGAGCGTGATCGCCTTCGACCAGATGCTGAAGAAAGCCGAGCATGCGCGGATCAGCCTCAAGACGGTGATCGAGCCGGTCGCCGAGGCGCTCGGAAACACCCCGGCGATGAGCCGGAAGTCGTACGTCCATCCGAAGCTGCTCGAAGCGGTGAAAGACGACCCGCGCGACCCGCTCGACGGCATGGAGCGGCCCCGCGCCCGCAAGCGTCTGTCCTCCGCCGAAGTCGCGCTGCTCGATTATCTCGCCCGCAACGGCAAGCGGCGGAAGCGAACCGCCGCCGCTTGATTGCGCGAACCGCGCCCGCCACAAGCGCGTCGGTGACGCCCGACCTCAACCCGATCCGGCCGACGCAGAGCGTCGTCGAATGGCTGATCGCCAGTCGCGAAGGCGTCCTGCTCGGCGCGCTGGTCGCCGCGGGAATCGTCGCGCTGATGATCGTCGCGCGGATGATCGGCGAGCGGATGGTCGCGCGCGAGAACGCCGCCGCGCATTTCGGCTGGCGCAGCGTGCTCGGCCGAGTGCTCGCCCGGACCACGGTGTTCTTCATGGTCATGGCGGCGATCGATATCGTCGCGACCTACGCCGAGCCGCCGGCGCGCGCGCAGCATCTGGTCGACATCGGCTTCACCATCGCCTTCGCGCTCCAGGGCGCGATCTGGGCGCGCGAGCTGATCCTCGCGCTGATCGCGCGGCGAGTCGGCGGCGGCGAGACCGAAACCGCGCTCGGAAATGCAACCGCGATCATCCGCGTCCTCGTCAGCGTCGCCTTGTTCGCGGTGGCGATCGTCGTCATCCTCGACAATCTCGGCGTCAACGTCACCGCGCTGGTCGCCGGGCTCGGCATCGGCGGCATCGCCATCGGCCTTGCCGCCCAGGGCATTTTCTCCGACCTGTTCGCCGCGCTCGCGATCCTGTTCGACAAGCCGTTCAAGCGCGGCGACATCATCCAGTACGACCAGACTACGGGCACGGTCGAGCGCATCGGCCTCAAGACGACGCGCCTCAGGTCGGTGACCGGTGAGCAGGTGGTGATGGCCAACACCAAGCTGCTCGAGCGCGAAATCCACAATTTCAACGACGGCCGAAGCCGCCGCTCGTCGCTGCCCTTCGGGCTCGTTTACCAGACCTCGCCGGACGATCTCGACAAGGTCATGTCGCTCGCCAAGTCGGCGGTCGAATCGCGCAAGGGCTGCACGTTCGTGCGCTGCGCGATCCTCGGTTTCGGTCCGTCGAGCATCGATTTCGAGCTTCTCTATGATTCGCGCAGCGTCGACGTGAATAAGGTCGCCGCCGACCGGACGGCGGTCGCGCTGGCCGTTCTGCGGGCCTTCGCCGAGCACGGGCTCGAGTTCGCCTACCCGACACAGACGACATTCACCGCCGCGCCCGACGGCTCGTTGGTCATGCCTTACGCCGAGCCCGCGAATCCGCGCTGATGCCGCTTGCCGGCCTCGATGACATCCGTCGCAGCATCGGCGAGGAGACCGGCCTGTCCGGCTGGCTGCCCGTCGACCAGGCGCGGATCGACGCCTTCGCCGAGGCGACAGAGGACCGCCAGTTCATCCACGTCGATCCCGAAGCCGCCGCTCAGACGCCGTTCGGCGGGACGATCGCCCACGGATTCCTGACGCTGTCGCTGATCTCGCGCATGGCCGCCGAGGCGATGCTCGTGCCCGACACATCGCGGATGGTGGTCAACTACGGCCTCGATCGCGTCCGCTTCCTCGCGCCGGTCATAGCGGGCAGCCGCGTGCGCGGCCGCTTCCGCCTTGACTCGGTCGAGGAGAAAGCGCCGGGGCAGATCCTGCTTCGTCACACGGTGACGGTCGAGATCGAGGGCGCCGGGCGGCCTGCGCTCACCGCCGAGTGGCTCGCGCTGATCGTCACTTGATCTCCTCCCCTGCATTTGCAGGGGAGGGGGACCGCCGAAGGCGGTGGAGGGGTCTTCTGGTGACCCCAGTGAGCACCACAAAATGGTGCAGATTCCAGTGCAGGATCGCGGGACACTGGACCTGCGAGAGCTCGTCGATCTCGGCCCGGAGCGGCCGGCAATTGAACCCGACCTGTTCGGCCATCCCGATCAGCGTCTTCAGCGTGACGCCTTTGAGCGACATGCTGAATCGCCGCCGCAAGCTAGGCAGATCGGTTTCCAGCCCATGATGTCCCGCAACCATCGCCAGACAAGCAAGCCCGCACTCGCTCGCTTCCGCCTGACGGATGAGGGGAGTCTTTCGGCCCCCCTCGAGGTGGATGAGACTCGTTGGCCTC
>DASTID010000022.1:0-2969 GCA_035717905.1 Sphingomicrobium sp.
CCGCGCTACACGCCGGTCAGCAAGCGCCAGGACAAGCCCGACGGGATCGCTTGGATCATCAAGAACCATCCCGAGGTCACCGACGGACAGATCGGGAAGCTGATCGGGACGACGCGGACGACCATCGCCGCGATCCGCGACCGGACTCACTGGAACATGGCGAACATCACGCCCAAGGACCCGGTGACGCTTGGCCTGACCACCCAGCGCGAGCTCGACGCCGCCGTCGCCAAGGCGGCCAAGGCCGCGGGCGTCCCGGCCCCGGTCGACACGCGGTTCGAGGGCGACCGAGAAGCGCTGATCGACCAGTTGCGCAAGGAGCGCGAGCAGCATGCGCGCGACGCCGAAGCCGCGCTGGCCGAGGCCGAGGGCGTGGACCTGCGCGACGAGATCGTCCCGGGCATCCGCGACCCGTTCAAGAACACGCCGGTCGAGTAACCGCGCCGCCTTGATTCGCGGCCCGCCGAGGGTCACAAGCGCGTCGATGGCCACTACGGAAGACGTCACCGGGCTGAGCTTCGAGGATGCGCTGAAGCGCCTCGAGGAGATCGTGCGCACGCTCGAGAAAGGCGAGGCGCCGCTCGACCAGTCGATCGAGCTCTACCAGGAGGGGGAGCGCCTCAAGCGCCATTGCGAAGCCCGCCTCAAGGACGCGCAGGCGCGGATCGAGCAGATCGCCTTCGGCAGCGACGGCAAGCCGGCGGGCGTCAAGCCGTTCGATGCCGGTTGAGATCATCGACCACGTCGGCAGCGCGTTTGAGGCCGAAGCGGCCCTGGTGTCCGCGGAGGTCGACCGCTTCTTCAGCGACTTGCTCGAGGTGCCCGGCGACGGCCGCGGCCGGCTGTTCGAGGCAATGCGCCACGCAGCGATCGGCGGCGGCAAGCGGCTCCGCCCATTGCTCACCATCGCGGCCGCAAGGCTGTTCGCGATCGATCAGGAGCGCGCGCTTCGCGTCGGCTGCGCGATCGAGGCGATCCACGTCTATTCGCTGATCCATGACGACTTGCCCTGCATGGACGATGCCGACCTGCGGCGCGGAAAGCCGAGCGTGCACAAGGCGTTCGGCGAGGCCGAGGCGGTGCTCGCCGGCGACAGCCTGCACGCGCTCGCCTTCGACATCCTGGCGCACCCCGCGACCCATGAAGATCCGCGAGTCCGCGCCGACCTGGCGCTCGAGCTGGCGCGCGCAGCCGGCCCCGGAGGCATGGCCGGCGGGCAGATGATGGACCTCGCGGCCGAAGGGCGGGAGCTCGACCTGCCGGCGATCACCCGGCTGCAGCAGCTCAAGACCGGCGCGCTGATCGAATATGCGGTCGAGGCCGCCTGCATCATGACCCGCCTCCCGCCCGACGCACGGACGCCGTACCGCGGCTATGCCCGCAACATCGGCCTCGCGTTCCAGATCGCCGACGATTTGATCGACCACAGCGGGAGCGAGGCGGCGGCGGGCAAGCGCACCGGCAAAGATGCGGGCGCGGGCAAGGCGACCTTCGTCTCGCTGCTCGGCGCAGAGCGCGCCCGGCAGCAGGCGGAGCTGCTGGTCGGCCAGGCGGTCGAGCATCTCGCCGATCACGGGTCCGAAGCGGATTTGCTGCGCGCGATCGCGCGCTTTGCTATCGAGCGCGATCATTAGGGAGGGACCCGAGTGAAAATCGCCGTCTATCCGGGGACCTTCGACCCGATCACGCTCGGGCATCTCGACATCATCCGCCGCGGCGTGCACCTCGTCGACAAACTGGTGATCGGCGTGACCACCAACCCGTCGAAGGAGCCGATGTTCTCGGTCGCCGAGCGGCTGGAGATGGTCACGCGCGAAGTCGAGGACATTCCCGGCGACATCCAGGTCGTCGAATTCGGCTCGCTGCTGATGGACTTCGCCGAGGCGCAGGGCGCGTCGATGATCCTGCGCGGCCTAAGGGCGGTTGCGGACTTCGAATATGAGTTTCAGATGGCCGGCATGAACCAGCAATTGAACGACGAGATCGAGACCGTCTTCCTGATGGCCGACGTGTCGCTGCAGCCGATCGCCTCGAAGCTGGTCAAGGAGATCGCGCGCTTCGGCGGCTGCATCGACAAGTTCGTCACGCCCGCGGTGGCCGAGGACGTTCGGCGCCACTTGACCCGCGGTTCACATTGAGGTCAGCGGCGCGGCCCCATTGCCGCCGTCACTGCCCGGGGAGGAATATGTTCACCAAAGCCTTGTTCGCTCTGCCGTTCGCGGCGCTGCTGATCGCGGCCGCTCCGCCCCCGGTCGCGGCGCCGGCCATGCCGAGCATCGCCACCCCGCCCGAGGTCGCGGCCAATCCCGCGAACAGACTGACGCTGGCGCTGTCGAACGGCGGCACGGTGACGATCCAGCTCCGGCCCGATCTGGCGCCGCACCATGTCGAGCGCATCCAGACGCTGGTGCGACGCGGTTTTTACGACGGGCTCACCTTCCACCGCGTGATCCCCGGCTTCATGGCCCAGGGCGGCGATCCCAAGGGCACCGGCGACGGCGGCTCGGAGTTGCCCGATCTCAAGGCCGAGTTCACCCCCTTGCCGTTCCTGCGCGGAACCGTCGCGGCGGCGCGGACCGACGAGCCCGACACGGCCAACAGCCAGTTCTTCATCATGTTCGTGCCCAACGGCAACCTCGACGGCAAATATACCATCTTCGGGCGGGTGATCTCGGGGATGGACGCGGTCGACCGCATCGCCCCGGGCGAGCCGCCGCCCGAGCCGACCAAGATCGTGCACGCCAGCCTGGGGGGCTAGGCCCGTCCACATCCGCTCATCCTGAGTAGCGGCTGAGTAAGCGAAGCGCACGAAGACGCGTATCGAAGGACGGTCCTTCGATACGGGACTTCGTCCCTACTCAGGATGAGCGGGTTGGTGCATGTGCGACAGAATGCGCCTGGCCGACTTCGATTTCGAGCTTCCGCCCGAGCGGATCGCGCTTCGCCCGGCGCGGCCGCGCGATGCGGCG
>DASTID010000023.1:0-7682 GCA_035717905.1 Sphingomicrobium sp.
GGGGCATTCCTGGAAGCTCTTGGCCTTCAGCGCGTGGTGGCTGCGGCGCATGTTCCGCTTCGACGGCGAGGTTTTTCTCTTCGGGACAGCCATTGCGGCACCTTTGAAATCAATAAAAATTGCGACGATCTGCGCCGTGTCTCAACGGGGCAAACCCCGCGGCGGCGGTCGGATCGTCGCGAACCGCCGCCCCTATAGCGAAACGGAGCGCCAACGCAAGTCAAGCGGCGGCCAAAGCGGCGTCGCCGACCAGCGGGTTGGTGGCGCGTTCGTGGCCGAAGGTGGACATCGGGCCGTGGCCGGGGACGAAGGCGGTGTCGTCGCCCATCGGCCAGAGGCGTCGGGTGATCGAAGCCACGAGCTGTTGCTGGTTGCCCATCGGGAAGTCCCAGCGGCCGATCGAGCCCTTGAACAAGACGTCGCCGACCAGCGCCAACTTCGATTCCGGGTGATGGAAGACGATGTGGCCGGGCGTGTGGCCGGGACAATGGCGGACGTCGAGGGTCAGTTCGCCGACGGTGACCTGGTCGCCGTCGACGAGCCAGCGGGCAGGGGCGAACGGGCGCCCGGCTATGCCCCAGCGCGCGCCGTCCTCCGCAAGGCGGGAAATCCAGAACAGATCGTCCTCGTGCGGGCCCTCGATCGGCACGCCAAGCTCTTCGGCGAGGATTCCGGCCGAGCCGCAATGGTCGATGTGGCCGTGGGTCAGCAGGATCTTCTCGACCGTGACTCCATTCTGCGCGGCCGCGGCTTTCAGCCGCTCGATGTCGCCGCCGGGATCGACGAATGCGCCGCGCATCGTCGCGGTGCACCACAGCACAGTGCAATTCTGCTGCAGCGGAGTCACCGGGACGATCGCCGCGCGGAGCGGGGGCTGGCTCATTTCCCGGGCGGCAGGGTCGCCATCGCCGGCGGCTCGTCCTTCATCGACGCCGCGACGGCTTCGGCCTGGCGCATCGCGCGGAGGACATTTCCGCCGGCCAACTTGGCGAGATTCCGGTCGCTCCAGCCGCGGCGGATCAATTCGGCGAACAGCAGCGGATAGCCGGCGACGCTGCCAAGGCCGTCCGGCACTTCGTCGTAGGGCAGCCCGTCGAGATCGCCGCCGATCCCGACATGGTCGAAGCCAGCGACCCCGGCGACATGATCGACATGGTCGGCCACCTCGCCGACCGTCACGCGCGGCGCGGGGTGGGCCTGCTTCCACGCCTTCATCGCCGCCTCGCGCTCGTCGGGCCGGCCGACCAGCAGCGAGTTCAGCCGCGCATCCTCGGCCGAGACTTCGGCATTCCACTTGCGGAAGGCGTCGGACACATAGCCGTTGTAGAAATTGACCATCACCACACCGCCGTTCTGCGCGGTCAGCCGAAGCACGTCGTCGGAGACGTTGCGCGGATGATCGTCGAGCGCGCGGGCGCTCGAGTGCGAGAAGATGACCGGCGCGCGGCTGACCTCGAGCGCATCGCGCATCGTCTCTTCGCTGACGTGGCTCAGATCGACCAGCATGCCGAGCCGGTTCATCTCGTGCACGACGGTCCGGCCGAAATCGTTGAGCCCGTGCCACTTCGGATCGTCGGTCGCGCTGTCGGCGAACTCGTTGTTCTTGAAATGGCTGAGCGTCATGTAGCGCGCGCCGAGGTCGTAATATTGGCGCAGCGCGGCGAGGCTGCCGCCGATCTGGTGCCCGCCCTCGACCCCGATCAGCGAAGCGACTCGGCCGCTCTTGTGGATCCGGACGATGTCGTCGGCAGTCAGCGCCAGCGCGAGGTCGCCGGGGTAAGCGCCGACCAGCCGCTTGACGACGTCGATCTGCTCGAGCGTCTCGCGGATCGCGGCGTCCCCGGTGACTTCCGAAGGGATGTAGACCGACCAGAATTGCGCGCCGACGCGACCCTCATGCAGCCGCGCCATGTCGGTCATCAGCGGCGGGTCGAGCTTGTCGGTCCCGTTGGCCAGCCCGGCGACGCTGTTGCCGTGATTGTCGCGGACCTCCCACGGCAGATCGTTGTGGCCGTCGATCAGCGGCGTCGCCTTGAGAATGCGGTCGATGCGCGACTTCACCTTGGGGTCGATCGGCTGAGCCGAGGCAGCAGCGGGGACGAGGCTCGCGGCGGCGGCGAGCAGCAGCACGGTTTTTGCGATCATGACGGTGGGTTTAGGAACAGCATTGCAGCGGCGCAATCGGCAGGGCAAGGAATCGGGCGATGGCCGATCTTGAAGAAACCATGCGCTTCGACCCCAATGACGGGATCGCGAACCTCGACGAACATCTCGACCGGCTGAAGAGCGCGGCCGAGGCGCAGGGCTTCAAGTTCGACCGCCACGCAGCGCGCAACGAGCTGCAGGCGGCGACCTTCGGCAAGCGCCGCCCGGCGATCGCGCGCCTGCTGCTGTCGCCAACCGGGGCGATGGCGATCGAGGTTAGGCCGGCTTAGGCGGCCAGCGGGAAGCGCAGCAGCCGGTCGGAGACGGGGACCAGCGCCGCCGCGCCGTCGCCGACATGGTCGAGAATCTGCGGATGGTGCGCGTCGAGCCCGCCGGTCAGAGCGCCGAACGCGGGCAGGATCAGCTTGGTCGCCGAGCCGACGAAACAGCGCCGCGAGACCTGCCGCCCCTTGAGGTGCAGCCGAAGCTTCGGGTGGAAATGGCCCGACAGCTCGGGCCGCGGATCGTCGCGCCGCGCCTCGTGGCGCAGAACGATGCCGGCGATCTCGACTTCCTCGACGATGCGCCCGCCGCAATGGTCGGCGAAGCCCGGATCGTGGTTGCCGACGATCCATGTCCAGTCGAGCCGCGCAGTGAGCGAGGTCAGCAGCGCGCGCGCGTCGGCGGGCAGGCGATCGCAGCCGAAGCGGTCGTGGAAGCTGTCGCCGAGGCAGTAGAGCCGCGTCGCGCCCGTGCGTTCGACCGCGGCCGAAAGCTCGGTCAGCGTGGCGTGCGAATCATAGGGCGGAAGGAACTGGCCCAGCCGCGCGAACCAGCTCGCTTTCTCGAGGTGCAGGTCGGCGACCAGCAGCGCCTGCTGGTCGGGCCAGAACAGCGCGCCGTCGGCGCCGGCCAGGAACGTTTCGCCTGCGAACGAAAAGGGAACCATATTCCTGTCATTGCGAGGAGCGCAGCGACGAAGCAATCCAGAAATTCGCCACGTCGCTGTGGATTGCTTCGCTGCGCTCGCAAAGACGAACTACTCCCACCCCAGCACATGGTCCCTGAGCGCGCGGGCGTCGTGGAGCGCGTTATGCGGCACCTTGCTGTTGGCGGCGGTGCTGAAGCCCGACAGCGGCAGGAACTCGAACCTGAGGGGCGGCACTTCGGCCATCACTCCGGGGCCGATCACCAGCAGCGCGTTGAACTGCGCCAAATCCTCGGGCCAGTCGGCGACGATCAGCGGCTGCGGATCGCCGGCGAGGTAATGGGCGATCGTCCGCGCGGCGTCGGCGCGGCTCATTGGCGGCGAAACCAACGCGTCGGGGACCGTGTCCAGATAAGGGACGACGTTGCGCTCGACCCAAGGATCGAGCGGCCCCTCCCGGTCGAGCGTCAGGTACAGCTCCTCGCCATCCTCGGGCACCAGCGCGAGCGACAGCAGCGCGCCGGCCCAGCCGTTATATTCGGTGTCGAGGAAATAGCGCATCGGCGGGCCGCTTGGGACGCGGGGCCGCGCTTGTCCACCCCGCTGGACAGACGCCGGGCTCCGCGCAATGTTGCCGCCGAATTGGGGGACATCACATGCGCAAACTTGGCTATCTGCTTGGCGCCGCCGCGGCGCTGCTGGCGGCTTCGGCGGCCGCGGAAACGCCCAACCGGCCGCAGCTCGCGGCGGCGGTCGAGGCGGCGCACGCCGACAATCTCAAGCGGCTGCAGGACTGGATCGCGCATCCGACCATCGCCGCCGAACGGGTGAACGTCGAAGGCGGCGCGGAATATTTCCGCCGGATGCTGCTCGACGCGGGGTTCCAGCAGGCGAAGGTGATCAAGACCGACGGCGTTCCCGGCGTGTTCGGCACGCTCGACGCCGGCGCGCCGACCACGCTCGGTCTCTATTTCATGTACGACGTCAAGCAGTACGATCCGAAGGAATGGTCGTCGCCGCCGCTCGAGGGGCGGCTGGTCGACCGGCCCGAAGGCAAGGCGATCATGGGCCGCGGCGCGGTCAACCAGAAAGGGCCGGAGGTCGCACTGCTCGCGGCGCTGCACGCGTTCAAGGCGACGGGCCGCAAGCTGCCGGTCAATCTGGTGCTGGTGGCCGAGGGCGAGGAGGAGATCGCCTCGCCGCATTTCGGCCAGATCATAAACAATCCCGAAGTGCTGCCGGCGATGCGCAAGGCGATCGGCGTGTTCATCCCGGGCGCCGGCCAGGAAGGGAATGGTGCGACCTCGATCGACCTCGGCGCGAAGGGAATCGTCGAGCTGCAGCTTATCTCAAGCGGCGAACATTGGGGCCGCGGTCCGGCGAAGAACATCCACTCGAGCCTGCACGCGAACGTCGACAGCCCGACGTGGCGGCTGGTGAAGGCGCTCGACACCCTGGTCTCGGAGGACGGGCAGACCCCCGCGATCGACGGCTGGTTCGAGAATGTGAAGCCGCTGACCGCGCGGCAGAAGGCGCTGATCGCCGAGGGCGTGTCCAAGTCGAGCGAAGCCGACGTGATGAAGCAGCTCGGCATCAAGCATTGGTACAAAGACGAGGATTATCTGACCGCGTCCTACCGGCTGGCGTCGCAGCCGACGGTCAACATCGAAGGGCTGGTCAGCGGCTATACCGGGCCCGGCGGCAAGACCGTCCTGCCGGGCCGCGCCGAAGCCAAGCTCGACCTGCGCCTGGTCCCCGACATGACTCGCGAGGAGGCTGTGTCCAAGCTCAAGGCGCACCTCGCCAAGCGCGGATTTTCGGACATCGTCGTTAATGTCAGTGGGGGCTACAGCCCGACCGAGACCGATGAGAACAGCGTGCTGGTGCGGTCGCAGATCGCGGCGCTGAAGCGCGCGGGCATCGCTTATTCCCTCAACCCGCGGCAGGCGGGGTCGTGGCCCGGCTATACCTTCACCGGTCCGCCGCTTCGGCTGCCGGCAGTCGGCTTCGGGCTGGGCACCGGCGGCGGCGCCCACGCGCCCGACGAATGGTATTTGATCGACAGCGCCAGCCCGAAGGTCGCGGGACTCGACGAATCGGCGATGTTCTACGTCGACTATCTCTACGAGCTGGCGGACATGGCTCAGCGGGGCAAATAAACCGAGCAGTCGTCGGCCGGCAGCGGCTTGTGCTTGCGGCACCGCTCCCACGCCAGGCGCCACTGGCGGCCGCGCTCTTCCTCGGCCTTGCGCAGCGCGCGGCCGCGCTTCTCGTCGGCCTCGGACTGGCTGGTCGTCGCCGCGTCCACCCCGGCCGAAGCGACTTTCACCGGCAAGGTCGCGACATCGACGGCGGTCTGAGCGATCGTTCCGACCACGCATGCCGAGAGAGCGGCGGCGAGAGGAACGGCAAGCAGGATTCGCATCGGGCGATCCTAGAGCGCCATTGCCTCGCGTGCGAGCGCTTCGGCTTGAGTTAGCAGCGATTCGTCGGCTTCCGCGCCCGACGGCAGGGCCTCGCGGCCGACGATGACCATCAACGGCACCGCCATCGGCGTGATCCGTTTGGTCTCGACGTGGAGCATTGTGCCTTGGGCGCGGTCGACCAGGCGGACGAGCCGCCCCAGCTCGGTCATCCGCCGCCGCGCATCGTCCCACGCCGCGCGCAGCAGCAGATGCTGCGGCTCGTAGCGGCGCAGCACGTCGTAGATGAGGTCTGTCGAGAAGCTGACCTGGCGCCCGGTCTTGCGCTTGCCGGGATGCTGGCGCTCGACCAGCCCGCCGATCACCGCCACCTCGCGGAACGCGGTCTTGAGCAGATAGCTGTTCTCGACCCAGTCGACGAACTCGCGCTCGAGGATGTCGGGCGAGAAGAGCGCCTTCGGGTCGCGGATCGGCTTGAGCCCGTAGCAGGCGAGGCCGTAATCGTTGGCGACGAAGCCGAGCGGCTTCAGCCCGGCGCTTTCCATGCGCCGCGTGATCAGCATGCCGAGCGACTGGTGCGCGTTCCAGCCCTCGAAGCTGTAGGCGACCATGAAATGCTGGCCATCGTGCGGGAAGGTCTCGACCAACAATTGGTGCGGCTCGGGGATCACCGAGCGCTCGGACTGGACCTCGAGCCATTCGCTGACGTCGTCGGGGAAGCGGCTCCAGTCGTTGCGGTCGGCGAGCATGTGGCGGACGCGGTTGGCGAGGTGGGTCGACATGCTCATGCGCTGGCCGCCGTAGGTGACGATCCGCGCGCGCTTCGAGCTGGCGCGGACGATGATGTCGGTGTCCTTGAACTGCTCGACCTCGAGGCTGAGGCCCGAGAAATAGAAATGGTCGCCGGGCGAGAGGGTCGAGGCGTAGCCCTCCTCGATCGTGCCGAGCTTGCGGCCGTTGCGGAAGCGGACGGTGAGCAACGGCTGCTCGACGATCACGCCCGCGTTGAGCCGGTGCTGCTGGGCGATCTGGGGCCGGGCGATGCGCCACATCCCGCCCGGTTCGGCGACCAGGCGGCGGAAGCGGTCGTAAGCCTTGAGCGCATATCCGCCCGTCGCGATGAAATTGAGGATTTCCTCAAAGGTTTCGGCCTTCAGCCCGGCATAAGGCGCGGCCGAGCGCACTTCCGCGAGCAGCGCCTCTTGCTGGAAGGGCGCGGCGACCGCCATCGCCAGGATGTGCTGGGCGAGCACGTCGAGCGCGCCGGGGCGGAACACTTCGGGATCGAGCTCGCCGTCGTCGATCGCGTCGAGCGCGGCGCGCGCCTCGAGATATTCGAAGCGGTTGCCGGGCACGATCATGCCCTTGCTCGGCTCGTCGAGCCGGTGGTTGGCGCGGCCGATGCGCTGCAGCAGGCGCGAGCTGCCCTTGGGCGCGCCCATCTGGACGACGAGGTCGACGTCGCCCCAGTCGATGCCGAGGTCGAGGCTGGCGGTCGCCACCAGCCCGCGCAGCTTGCCGGCGGCCATCGCCGCCTCGACCTTGCGGCGCGCCTCGACCGCAAGGCTGCCGTGGTGGATGCCGATCGGCAGCGCCTGCTCGTTGACCGCCCACAGGTCCTGGAAGATCAGCTCGGCGAGGCTGCGCGTATTGCAGAAGACGAGGGTCGTCTTGTGCTGCTCGATCAGGTCCATCACTTCGCGCGCGGCGTGCCTGCCCGAATGGCCGGCCCACGGGATCTTGTTCTCCGGGATCATGATCGACAGGTCGGGCTCCGCGCCTGGATCGCCGATGACGAGGTCGACCAGCTCCATGTCGGCGTCGGGCGCGAGCCAGCTGCGGTAGGCGTCGGGGTCGCTGATCGTCGCCGACAGGCCGACGCGGCGGAGGCCGGGCGCGAGCGCCTGCAGCCGCGCCATCGACAGCGACAAGAGGTCGCCGCGCTTCTCCTTGGCGAAGCCGTGGAGCTCGTCGACGACGATCGTCTTGCTGCCGGCGAACATCTGCGGCGATTCAGGATAGCTCAGCAGCAGGCTGAGTGACTCCGGCGTCGTCAGGAGGACATCGGGCGGCCTGACCCGCTGGCGCGCCTTGCGGTCGGACGGCGTGTCGCCGGTGCGGGTCTCGACCCGGATCGCGAGCCCCATCTCCTCGATCGGGCCGATCAGGTTGCGCTGGACGTCGAC
>DASTID010000024.1:0-3521 GCA_035717905.1 Sphingomicrobium sp.
TCGAAGTGCTTGGGCAGAAGCTGCGGCCGGCCACCCGCTCGCTCGCGGTCGCGCAGGACCGGGCGAAGGAGAAGCAGTTCATCGAGCAATGCGGCGCGCGAGTCGCGCCCTGGCTCGCCGTCGGCAGCCTCACCGACGTCAGGGCCGCGGTCGAGGCGCTTGGCGTGCCGCTCGTCCTCAAGACGCGCCGCTGGGGCTATGACGGTAAGGGCCAGGCCTGGATCCGCGGCGGGGACTGTCCCCAAGGGGACTGTCCCCCCGACGACGCCTGGTCCGCGATCGGCGAGGAGCCGGCGGTCGCCGAAGCCGGGATCGATTTCACCGCCGAATTCTCGGTCATCGTCGCGCGCTGGGCGGACGGTAGGCACGCTTTCTGGGATTCGCCCGAGAACGAGCACCGCGGCGGCATCCTGCGCCGGTCGACCGTCGCGTGCAGCGAGCTCGTCGCGACCCAGGTCGCCGAAGCGCGCGAGGCGACGCTGCGCATCGCCGAGGCGCTCGGCCATGTCGGCGTGCTCACCGCCGAATTTTTCGCCAGCGCCGACGGTCCGGTCGTCAACGAGATCGCGCCGCGCGTTCACAACAGCGGCCACTGGACGATCGAGGGCGCGGTTACCTCGCAGTTCGAACAACATATCCGCGCGATCTGCGGTCTTCCTCCCGGGGACACCGGCCTCGTCGCGGGCGGCGCCGTGATGGACAATCTGATCGGCGACGAAGTCCACCGCTGGGCCGAGTTGGTCGCCGACCCGGCCTTGCACGTGCACATCTACGGCAAGGGCGAAGCGCGCCCCGGCCGCAAGATGGGCCACGTCACGCGCGTCAACCGCTAGGGCGCTTCGACGACCTCCACCGGCAGCCCCAGCTTTTCCAGCTGCGGCTTCACCTTCGCCGCGTCGCCGACGACGATCCAGGTGAACCCCTTGGGGTCGATCGCCTGGCGGATCGCGCGGTCGGCGCTGGCAGTCGACAGGGCGCGATATTTGGCCGGCAGCGTCTCGTAATAATCGTCGGGCCGGTCGAGCAGCGCCATGCCCATCATCGCGCTGATCACCGCGCCCGCCGTCTCGAACTCGCCAGGCAGCTCGTTGATGTTCTTGGCGACGGTCCGCTCGAGCTCCTCGGGCGTGACGCCCTTGGTGGTCAGGAAGCTTTTCACCTGGCCGCTGAGCTCGGCCAGCGCATCGGCCGTCCGGTCGGCCTGCACCGGCGCGCTGATCACATAGCTCGCGCCATGCTCGAGCAGCCGCTCGTTGCCGCCGACGCCGTAGGACCAGCCCTTGTCCTCGCGCAGGTCCATGTTGAGCCGCGACAGGAAATCCCCGCCGAGCGCGTCATTGGCCGCGTTCAGCGGCACCACGTCGCCCTTCGGGTCGATCGGCAGGAGCTGGGCGCCGACGATGCTCGACTGCGGCGCGCCGGGACGATTGATCAGCAGCACCTTGGGGCTGCTCGGCCGCGGCGGCGGAGCGACGAACGCCTTGACCCCCTTGGCGACGGCGGGCGCCCGCCAGGTCCCAAACCTTTGCTCGAGCAGCGGCTTGACCTCGGCGAGCGGCAAGCTCGACACCACGAAGATCGTCGCGTCGTCGGGCCTCAGCCAGCTTTGCTTGAACCGCACCAGATCGTCGCGGGTGAAGCCGGCAATCGCCTTGGGGTCGCCCCCGCTCGGCGCGCCATAAGGATGCGCCGCGCCGAACAGCACTTTCGGAAGCAGCCGGTTGGCGACCCGCGTCGGGTCCTTCCTCAGCTGTGCGATCCCGGTCAGCGTCTGCGTCTTGACCCGTGCGATCTCCGCCGCCGGGAAGGCCGGCCGCAGCACCACGTCGGCGAGCAGGTCGAGCGACGGCGCGAGGTTGGGCGACAGCGCGTTGAGCATCACGTACGAGCGGTCGGCCGAGTTGGTCGCGCTGACGTTGGCGCCGAGCCGCTCCTCGGCCTCGGCGAATTCCTGCGACGACAGGGTCTCGGTGCCCTCGTCGAGCAAATTGACGGTGAGATTGGCGAGCCCGCTCTCGTCCGGCTTGTCGGCCGCGTTGCCGGCGTCGAACGAGATGGCGAGCTGGGTCACGGGGACGGCGGCGCGCCGCACATATTCGACCGGGATGCCGTTCGCGAGCTTGGTATGCTCGATGGTCGGGAAGTCGAGCGCGGTCAGCTTGCCGAGCGGCGGGATGGTGCGCGTCGGCTTGGCCGCGGGCGCGGCGTCCGTCTTGTCCGGCTTGGGCGGAGCCTTGGCCTCGGCATAATCGTCGCCGCGCTCGCCCGGCTCGAGCACGATCGTCAGCGCCGGCCGCTTCAGCCACTCCTGCATCGCCGCCTTGACCGCCGCCGGCGTGATCGCCGCATATTGCGCCAGCGTCCGTTTGTAGAAGTCGCTGTCGTGGGCGTAGGTCTGCCCTTCGGCGAGGGTCACCGCCTTGCCGCCGAAGCCGCCGACCTGCTCGAGCCCGCGCACCCGGCTCGACACTTCGAGCATCACCGCGCGCTGCACTTCGTCCGCCGTCGGCCCGTTGGCGATATAGTCGGCGAGGATCTCGTCGAGCCGCTTCGACACTTGGCCCGGGTCGACCCCCGGCTTGACCGTCGCCGTCACCCCGAAAATCCCGGCGCGCTGCAGCGCCGTCAGCCCGGCCGTCACCCCGACCGCGATCTTCTCGTCGCGGACCATGATCTCGTCGAGCCGCGAGCTGGCGAGCCCGCCGAGCACCGACGCGCCGATGTCGATCGCCGCCAATTGCTTGTCGAGCAGCCCCGGCACCGCCCAGTAGCGCTGGATGATGGTCGTCGCGACATTGTCCTTCATCGCGATTCTGACCGGCGCCGGCAGGGTCGGCACGCCCGCCATCGCCGGATGGTTGACCGGACCCCTGTCGATCGCCCCGAAATATTTCTCGACCAGCGGCTTCGCCTCGGCCGCCGTCACGTCGCCGGCGATCACCAGCACCGCGTTGTTCGGCCCGTATTTGTCGCGGAACCATTGCTTGACCTGCTCGAGGCTCGCCGCGTCGAGGTCGGCCATCGAGCCGATCACCGTGTGGTGGTACGGGTGCCCCGGCGGGAACAGCGTCCCGAACAATTGATACTGGACCAGCCCGCCCGGCCGGCTGTCGCCCTGCCGTTTCTCGTTCTGGACGACGCTGCGCTGGTTATCGAGCACGCCTTGCGTGACCGCGCCGAGCAGCCAGCCCATGCGGTCGCTCTCCATGAACAGCGCCCGCTCGAGCGCGCCCTTGGGCACCGTCTCGAAATAGTTGGTGCGGTCGTAATAAGTGGTCCCGTTATAGTCGGTCGCGCCGATCTGCTGCAGGTACTGGAAATAGTCGCCCGGCAAATTCTCCGAGCCGTTGAACATCAGATGCTCGAACAGATGCGCGAAGCCGGTCTCGCTTTTGGGCTCGTCCTTCGACCCGACATTGTACCAGGTCGAGACCGCGACGATCGGCGCCTTGTGGTCCTCGTGGACGATCACCGTCAGCCCATTGGCGAGCCGGAAGGTCGAATGCGGGATCGCGATCTGT
>DASTID010000025.1:0-23435 GCA_035717905.1 Sphingomicrobium sp.
ATGACGCGGCTGGCGATGAGGGTTTCGCTGACGAGGCCGCTGTCGCCGTGGACCAGCTGGGCGACGCCCGCGGGAATTCCGGCGTCGGCCAGCGCGCGGAACAGCTCGGTGCCGACTCCCGGAGTCTCGTGCGGCGGGCGCGAGATCACGGTGCAGCCCGCGGCGAGCGCGGCGCTCACCTTCTTCGCCAGCAGATAGATCGGGAAGTTCCACGGCGTGAAGGTCGCGGTGGGGCCGACCGGCTGGCGAATCACGCGGCTGAGCTGGCCCGCCGGGCGAACCAGCGTGCGGCCGTAGTCGCGCTTGGCGTCCTCGGCGTACCAGTCGAACAGCTGGGCCGAGGCCAGCGTCTCGAGCTTCGCCTCATTGAGCGGCTTACCCTGCTCCTGCGTCATCGTCGCGGCGATGAGGTCGGCGCGCTCGCGCAGCAACGCGGCGGTCTTGTGGAGGATCGCGCCGCGCTTCTCGACGTCGGTCGCGCGCCATTCGGGCCAGGCGCGGTCGGAAGCGGCGAGCGCCTCGTCTAAGTCGGCCTTGGTCGCATAAGGCAGGGCCGCGATCGGCTGCGCGTCGACCGGGTTGACGACGTCGTGGCAATCGCGGCCCTCGCCCGATTTCCATACGCCGTCGATGAAGAGCTTGAGGTCGGTTTCGTATCCCATGCGCGCCAAATAGGCGCGGCTTGTTTCGGGGGCAATCTTACTTATCCTCTCCGTCCCCGCGACAGCGGGGATGGGGAGGGGGACCATCCGCAGCCGTAGGCGGAGGATGGTGGAGGGGCCATGCGCGCGACGGGAAAATCCATGCGGGCGGCGAAGCATCAGCGCCGCAACATGAGCGTTCCAGAAGTGAAGCTATGGGCGCTGCTCCGGCGATCGCCAGGGGGGATCAAATTTAAGCGCCAGCACCCCATCGGCCCTTACGTTGCCGACTTCTACTGCCCCGCCGCCAGGCTGGTGATCGAGATCGACGGGATGATCCACGATTTCACGGTGGAGCGCGACGAGCGGCGAGACGATTACATGCGCGGGCTCGGGCTCTCGATCCTTGGCGTCCCGGCGCGCGATGTCATGGCGGATGTTTGGTCGATTGCCGACGGCCTCGTCCGGCTGTGCGCTGGCCCCTCCACCATCCGCCTCCGCTAAAGCTACGGCGGACGGTCCCCCTCCCCATCTCCGCTTCGCGAAGACGGGGCGGATGTTGATGCCGGCTCAACTGCCCGCTAGCGCTACTGACAAAGGAGACAGCAAGCGATGACCAAGCAGGACCTGATCGACCGCATGCAGCAGGGCCAGGCGTGGGTCCCCGGCAAGCGCGTCAAGATCGATTTCGGCGGCGAGGAAGGGGCGATCATGCTCGACGGCGCGGCGAGGCAGGTCAGCTCGGACGACGGCGCCGCCGACACGACGATCAAGATCGGGTGGGACGACTGGCAGCAGCTCGCCGCCGGCCAGATGGACGGCATGACCGCGTTCATGATGGGCAAATTGAAGGTCGAGGGGGACATGGCCAACGCGATGCAGCTGCAGGGGGTGCTGGCGAAGCTGCGCGGCTGAGGCGCGATAAATCCCGCTTATCGGGCCCGCGCCCGCTTTGATTGGCGGAGGGCCGCTGGCCGATGCACGCTCCGGTCGGCCATTCGCGGAGGGCGCATGCTGAAGCTTTTCTATTCACCGGGCGCCTGCTCGCTGGTCCCCCACATCGCGCTCGAGGAAGCCGGCGCGGCATTCGAGCCGGTGCGCGTGGTTCTTGCCGAGGGCGAACATCTCAAGCCCGAATATCTGGCGATCAACCCGCACGCGCGGGTGCCGGCGCTCGGGACCGAGCACGGCGTCGTCACCGAAAATATCGCGATCCTGAATTTCATCGCCGACCGGTTCGGCGCGGCCGGATCGGTGCCGCGACGCGATGCTGATGCGGCCGCGCGGACCAACGAGCTACTGAGCTGGTTCGCGTCGAGCGTGCACATCGTCTTCGCGCAGATCTGGCGCGGCAGCCGCTTCACCGACGACGAGAGCGTGTGGCCGGCGATCGAGACTGGCGGGCGCAAAATGCTCGACAAGCAGTTCGCCGAAATCGAGCAGCTGTGCGGCGACGACTGGCTGGTGCCCGGCCATTTCACCGCCGCCGACGGCTATGCGCTGACATTCTTCCGCTGGGGCAAGCGCATCGGCCTCGATATGCGCGGCTATCCCGCCTGGGCCGGTCTTGTCGGCCGCACGCTCGACGAACCGTCCGTGCAGCGCGCACTCGATCGCGAAGGCCTCCAGCGCGCCGACTTCCAGCCCGACTGACGCTCGCCACTTCGCCCCTTCGTCGAACCGACGTTGCACACGGGTGACGTCGAGGCCAGTCCTGTCGGACGAAGGGAGCTGACGGATGCGCGTCACTGTCATTGTCGTGTTAGCCATGGCGGTCGAGGCACCGGCGCAATCGCAAGCCGCCGCCGCTCTCGACGCCCGCGCGGCGCAGGCGATCATCGCGGGCTGCGCCGCCCATGCCGCGGAACGTCGCAACCAGCAGGCGGTGGTCGTCGTCGATTCGGGCGGCCGCGTAATCGCGTCGCTGCGCATGGATCGCGCCGGGTTCGGCAAGATGGATTTTGCCGAGGCCAAGGCGGTTGCGGCGGCCGCCTGGGGGTTCGACACGGCCGGCCAGGCCGACGGCGCGAAAGACTTCCCGGGTTTCGCCCGAGCGCCGTTCGTCCAGACCGTGCCGGGCGGAGTGCCGGTGTGGAGCGGGCGGTCGCACCTCGGCGCGGTGGGCGTGTCCGGCGCGGCTCCGGCCGACGACGTCGCTTGCGCCGAAGCCGGGATTCGTGCCGCGGGGCTGCGCGCGGCCCCGTCGCGATGAACGCAGGCGGCGAGCGCGACCTTGCAGCGATCCTCGCGGCGCTGGAGCCGAAGCTCGCCGACGCCCGCTATACATTCGCCGCGGCCGACGGCGATTCCCTCGCGGACGGCGATTTCGCGCTGATCCGCGAAGACGAAGGCCTGACCGTGATCCGCAGCGACTCGTCCGGCGAATTGGCGCGCATCTCGCTTGGCGCCCATTCGAGCCTCGACGCCGTCGGACTGACTGCCATCCTCACCGCGCGCCTGGCCGAAGCAGGCATTGCCGCGAATGTCGTCGCCGGCCTGCGCCACGATCATCTGTTCGTTCCGTGGGACCGGCGCGAGGAAGCGCTCGCGTTGCTGGAGGCGCTTGCTTGACCGCCGAGCGGACCGGCGGCACAGCGCGCCATGCAAAAAATCTATCCCAATGCCGAGGCCGCGCTCGACGGGCTGCTGCGCGACGGCATGACCATCGCCGCCGGCGGGTTCGGGCTGTGCGGCATCCCCGAGCGGCTGATCGACGCGATCGTCGCGAGCGGAGTCAAGGAGCTGACCATCGCCTCCAACAACGCCGGGATCGACAATGAAGGGCTCGGCAAGCTGCTCAGGACGCGGCAGGTCAGGAAGATGATCAGCTCCTATGTCGGCGAGAACAAGGAGTTCGAGCGGCAATTCCTGGCGAACGAGATCGAGGTCGAGTTCACGCCGCAGGGCACGCTCGCCGAGCGGATGCGCGCGGGCGGCGCGGGCATCCCCGGATTCTACACGCGCACCGGCGTCGGCACCCAGGTCGCCGAGGGCAAGGAATTGAAGGAGTTCGACGGCGAGACCTATGTGCTCGAGCGCGGCATCCGCGCCGACTTGAGCATCATCAAGGGCTGGAAGGCCGACGAGACCGGCAATCTCATGTTCCGCAAGACGACGCGCAACTTCAACCTTCCGGCCGCGACCTGCGGCAAGGTCTGCGTCGCCGAGGTCGAGGAGATCGTGCCCGTGGGCTCGCTCGACCCGGATTGCATCCATTTGCCGTCGATCTACGTGAACCGCCTGATCGACGGCTCGCCCTACGACAAGAAGATTGAGTTCCGTACCGTGCGCGAGCGGGACGCGGCGTGATGGGCTGGGACCGCAACCAGATGGCGGCGCGCGCGGCGAAGGAGCTGCGCGACGGCTATTACGTCAACCTCGGCATCGGCATCCCGACGCTGGTCGCGAACAACATTCCGGAAGGGATGACCGTCACGCTGCAAAGCGAGAACGGAATGCTCGGCATCGGTCCGTTCCCCTACGACGACGAGGTCGATCCCGACCTGATCAACGCCGGCAAGCAGACCGTCAGCCAGCTGCCGCAGACCAGCTTCTTCGACAGCGCGACCAGCTTCGCCATGATCCGCGGCGGGCACATCGACCTCGCCGTGCTCGGCGGCATGGAGGTCAGCGAGAAAGGGGACCTCGCCAACTGGATGGTGCCGGGCAAGATGATCAAGGGCATGGGCGGGGCGATGGACCTCGTTGCCGGGGTCAAGAAGATCATCGTCGTGATGGAGCATGTGTCGAAGAACGGCGATCCCAAGTTCATCCCCGAGTGCACGCTTCCGCTGACCGGCAAGAATGTCGTCGACATGATCATCACCGATTTGTGCGTGTTCCAGCGGCCCGACCATGACAGCCCGTTTAAGCTGATCGAGCTGGCGCCGGACGTCGGCGCCGACGAGGTCCGCGAGAAGACCACCGCCCACTACGTCGAGTGACGCCGCAACGCCGGACCCTGGTCCGCGCGCTGTTCTGGGCGGCCGCGGCCTTCGCCTTCGTCATGGGCGTGATCCCGCATCCGCCCGAGCTTCCCGGCCACCCGTCGGACAAGGTCCAGCACGTGACCGCGTTCGCCGTGCTCGGGCTGCTCGGCGCCGCCGGCTATCCGCGCTGGGGGCGGGCGAAATTGCTGATCGGCCTGTCGCTATTCGGAGCGGCGATCGAGCTGGTCCAGGCGATCCCGGCGCTGCACCGCGACAGCGACCCGCTCGACTGGATCGCCGACACGATCGCGTGCGGCGCTGTGCTGCTGCTGATGCGCCGGCTGCGCAATCGCTAGCGCGTTGCGTCCGCTCGCGGCTCCCCCTATCTCCCCACGCAACTGCACGAGGCAAACGCATGACCCAATTCGACGATCGCGAGCGCGCGTTCGAGACCAAATTCGCCCATGACGAGGAAATGAAGTTCCGCATCACCGCGCGGCGCAACCGGTTGCTCGGCGAATGGGCGGCGCGGCAGATGGGCCTCAGCGAGGCCGAGACCGAATCCTACGCCAAGGACGTGGTGCGGTCCGATTTCGAGGAAGCGGGCGACCATGATGTCGTGCGCAAGGTGCTCGGCGACCTCACCGCCGCGGGGATCGAGTGCGACGAAAGCAAGATCGAGGAGGCGCTGCGCAACAAGGAGATCGAGGCGCGGCGCCAGATCATCGAGGCGACGAATCTGTGATGCCGATGCCGGCGAGCGAAATCGAGCGACTGATCAAGGACGCCATGCCCGACGCCGAGGTGACGATCCGCGACCTCGCCGGCGACGGCGACCATTATGCCGCGCGGGTGGTCAGCCCGAGCTTCGCGGGGATGAGCCGCGTCCGGCAGCACCAGGCCGTCTATGCCGCGCTCGGGGGACGCGTTGGGGGAGAGCTTCACGCACTGCAGCTCGAAACCGCGGTGCCAACGGAGATGAGCCATGAGTAGCGCACAGGATCGGATCGGCGACATCGTCCGGTCGAACGACATCGTCCTGTTCATGAAGGGCACGGCACTGTTCCCGCAATGCGGATTTTCGAGCCGCGCAATCGCCATTCTCGATCGGCTCGGCGCCAAATATGAAACGATCGACGTGCTCCAGGACGCCGAGATCCGCGCCGGCATCAAGGACTATAGCGACTGGCCGACGATCCCCCAGCTCTACGTCAAGGGCGAGTTCGTCGGCGGCTCCGACATCATGATGGAGATGTTCGAGAGCGGCGAGCTTCAGGAACTGATCGGGACCGACGCCTGAAACGAGGAAGGGGCGGCTAAGAGCGGGACCAGAGAACCGCTGTTGGCCGCCCCTTCGTTGGCGTGGAACCAAGTGGACGCGCTTAATGTAGCAATCGGCGTGCCAATTCCAGAAAATGGCGGAATATTGCGGTTTTCCTTGCGACCCTCTCGCGAGCCGCTGCGCCAAGCGTAAGAATTCCCGACAATCGGCGACTGTCATCGGACCACGCATCCGAATCTCTTGTTTACAAACGTAATCGTGTAGGCTACAAATGTAGTCGAAATGCGAATCAGCGACGCCGAGCTCGAGGTGATGGAGGTCTTGTGGGGCAGCGACGCTCCGCTGACCGCGACCGAGGTCGCCGCGCGCATCGACGAGGCGCGCGGCTGGTCGCTGGCGACCGTCAAGACGATGCTGTCGCGTCTCTCGGCGAAGGCGGCGATCACCTACCGCGAAGAAGGCCGGCGCTACCGCTACTCGCCCGCTGTCGCGCGCGATTCCTATGTCGGCACGGAGTCCCGCCGGTTCGTCGATCAGTTGTTCGGCGGCCGGCTGTCGCCCCTGGTCGCGCGCCTCGCCGAAGAGGATGCGCTCGACGAGGAGGACATCGCGGCCATCGAAGCGATCCTGAAGGAGCTCAAGTCGTGAGCGCTTGGCTGTTGGATACGTTGATGGCGACGTCCGCGCTGATCGTGCTGGTCCTCGTGGTCCGCGAGCCGGTGCGCGGACGGTTCGGCTCGCGCGTGACATACGGGCTTTGGCTGATTCCCGCCGCCCGCCTGTTCATGCCGACGCTGACCGAGACGGTGGAACGGACCGTCCCGGCACAGGTTGCCTTTCACCCCTTGCCGGCGCCGGTCGTGAGCGAATCCGTGTGGATGGCGCGCGTCACGCCCGTCGATCCTTCGCTGGCCGATCGCCTCGGCGGATGGCCGACGCTGCTGGCCGGCGCCTGGCTGGCCGTCGCTGCAAGCCTGTTCCTCAGCCGAGTCATCGCATTCCACCGCGACCGCCGCGCGATCCTCGCCTCCGCGGTGGGCATCGTCCATGTCGGCGCGGTGCGCATCGTCCGCACGCCCGAGGTCGCCAGCCCTGTCGCGCTCGGACTCTTCGATCCGCTGATCGCCGTGCCGGCCGACTTCGAACGGCGCTACAGCGAACGGGAGCGACGCCTCGTGATCGAGCACGAGCTGGCGCATCACCGCTCGGGCGACCTCATCGCCAATCTCTTCGCCTTTGTCCTGCTCTGCCTCCAGTGGTTCAACCCGCTCGCCTGGGTCGCGCACGCCGCCTTTCGCTTCGATCAGGAAGCGGCGTGCGATGCCCGGGTGCTGGACAAGGCCGACGCCGGCGATCGCGCCGACTACGGCCGCGCGATCGCCAAGGCCGCTTCGGGGCGGGCGCTGCTTTTCGCCAGCGCGCTCGATCGTCCCACCAGCTTGCACAGGAGGCTCGAGTCCATGCTTCGCAGTCCACACCCCGCCCGCCACTCGGCCGGCCGGCTGATCATCGTCACGGCGATTGCCGCGGCCCTTCCGCTCACCGCCAGTCGGGCAATCGAATATGTCGACATTCCCTCGCCCGCGGCACCGGCAGCCCCGTTCGCCCGGCCATCGCCCGCGGCCTCCGCGGCGGTGCCCATTGCGCCGGTCCCCGCTGCCGCCGCCGCAGCCGCCGCTCAGCCGGCCGCGGCTGTCGCCCCCGTCCCGCCCCGCCCGGTGACGCCCCTGCGCAGCTTCGATGGCGACCTGTCGATCAACGAAGACTTCGTCGTCATTCGCGGCAAGACCAAGCGGTGGAACGAGCTGACTCCGTCAGAGAAAGCCGAAGTCCGCGCGGCCGTCGCCAAGGCGCGCGCCGGCCTGGCAAACGTCCACATCGATCGCGACGCCATGCGCGATGTCGGCGCCGCGGTCTCGCGCATCCGGATCGACGAGATCCAGCGCGACCTCCAGCAGGCGCAGGCCGGCGCCAGCCAGGCGCTGCGGACGATCGACGAGCATGCGCCTGACCTTCGCCGGTCGGGAGTCGATCCCGAGCGGATGAAGGCCGAGCTCCGCGCGGCGCAGCAATCGGCCGCGAGCATCGACTTCGACGCGATGCGGCAGCAGCTCGCGGCGATCGATCCGCGGCAGCTCGCGCAAAGCCTCGCTGCGGCCGAGGAATCGGTGCGCAAGGCGAGCGCCGAGCTCGACCGGATCGAGGCCCGCATGGGCAACGAGGGAAACTGACCGTCTCGAAGCGGCGCGGGGCAATTACCCCGCGCGGCCAGGGCGTTCGCGGCTGGGAGGCAGCCGCGGACGCCCTTTCGATATCGTTGCGGCGCTTGAATGAACCCACCGCTGCCGATACGCGGTCGCGCGTGAAAGGTATCGCAATGGCACTTTGCGCCTTCGCCGGGGTTTGAGCCCGAGGTGAACCTCTACGATCCCGGATTCGGCCGCGCCGCCGGCGCGAAATTGTTCTGCGACCTGACGCAGAGCTGGTCCGACGTCGGCGGCGGGGTGCGCACCTATTTGCTCCACAAGCGCCGCCACATCCTCGAGGCGACGCCGAACAGCCACTTGATGATCGTCCCCGGCGCGCGCGACGAGGTCATCCAGGAGGAGCGGGCGATCACCGTGACGATCGCCTCGCCGCACGTGCCGGGCAGCCCGCATTACCGGCTGATGCTGCGCAACGGCGCGGTGCGCTCGGCGCTCGAGCGGTTCCGCCCCGACCTGATCGAATGCCAGGATGCATACAATCTCCCGTGGGCGGCGATCGGTCACGCGCGGCGGCACCCCGAAACCGCGCTGGTCGCGGCCTACATGACCGATTTCCCGACGGTCTATGTCGAGCGGCCGTTTTCGAAGCTGCTCGGCAAAGGGCTGGCCGGCCTCTGCGGGCGCATCTGTTACGCCTATTGCGGGACGCTCTATCGGCGGTTCGACGCGGTGTTCGGCCTCAGCGCGAACGGCGGCACGACCAAGCTTCGTTCGCGCGGCGTCCCGCACGTCGCGACGGTCCCCCTGGGCGTCGAGCTCGGTGAGTTCGGCGTCGAGCGGCGCGATCGTCGCCTACGCCGCAAGCTCGGCCTCGCCGACGACCAGCCGCTGCTTATCTACGTGGGTCGGCTCGACGGCGAGAAGAAGCCGGATATCGTCGTCGACGCGTTCCGCCGGCTCCCCGACGCGCTCGGTGCGAAGCTCGTGCTGATCGGCGAAGGACCGCTCAAGGACGACATCGCCGCGCTCGGCGACCGCCGCATCGTCATGCCCGGCTATCTCAACAGCCGGCCGGAATTGGCGCGCTGGCTGGCGAGCGCCGACATCTATGTCTCGGGCATGGCCGACGAGACCTTCGGCGTCTCGATCGTCGAGGCGCAGGCCTCGGGGCTCCCGGTGGTCGGCGTCGCGGCCGGCGCGATGCTCGACCGGGTCAGCGGCGACATCGGCCGGCTCGGGCCGGTCGGCGACAGCGCGGCCATGACCCGCAACATCCTCGAAATGTGGAACGGCGACCGCGCTTCCATCGCCGAACGGGCCCGCGCGCACGCGCTGCAGTTCAGCTGGGAGCGCAGCATGGAGGCGCTCTTCGGAGAAGTGCATCCGGCGGCGTTCGCCCGCGCCGCCGAGCGCGCCGTGGCCGCCGAACGAACGCTCGCGCCGTCGCTCGCGAACGCATAGCTGGTCGCGCCCAAGTCTTTGCCATTCGCGGATGAGCGTGACAGAGCGGAGCGGGTGGACGCCCCTTATGCCAAGCTCGAGCACATTGAGCCCGGTATCGGCCGGCTGCTCGCTCACAATCCTTCGGCGTTCACTTTTTTCGGGACCCAGACCTATCTGGTCGGCGAGCGCGAGGTCGCAGTAATCGATCCGGGGCCCGACCTTCCCGAACATCTCGCCGCGCTGGATCAGGCAATCGACGGGCGGCCGGTGGTCGCGATCATGTGCACCCACACGCATCGCGATCACAGTCCCGCCTCGCGCCCGCTGGCGGCAAGCACCGGGGCGCCGATCATCGGCTGCGCGCCGCTGGCGCTGGAGACGGTCGGCCCGCGCGCCGATGCCTCCTTCGACGGAGATTATGCGCCGACCCACGTGCTCGAGGACAGCGAGCAGCTCGAAGTCGACGGCACGCCGATTGTCGCGGTGGCGACGCCCGGCCACACGTCGAACCACCTGTGCTTCGCTTATGGAGACGCGCTGTTTACCGGCGACCATGTGATGGGCTGGTCGACGACCGTCGTCGTCCCGCCTGACGGCGACATGGCCGCCTACATGCAAAGCCTCGACAAGCTGCGGCAGCGCGAGGATCGCGTCTACTACCCCGCGCACGGCGAGCCGGTCACCAACCCGCGCCAATATGTGCGGCATCTCGCCGGTCACCGCCTGCAGCGCGAGAAGCAGATCCTGGCCCTGATCGGCGAACGGACGCGCGCAATCCCGGAGATCGTCGCCAATGCCTATCCCGGCCTCGACCCGCGGCTGGTGACCGCCGCCGGTGGATCGGTGCTCGCCCACCTGATCGACCTCGAGCGGCGCGGGCTCGTACAGCGCGAAGGAGACTCATGGATCGCCGTCTGACCAAGTTGCTCGCGCTCGCCGCGATCATCGTCGCGTTGATCGTCGGCCTGATGATCGGCGTCGGCAGCGGCATCGCCGATCGCGTCTTCGGCGGGCCGAACCCGCAGACTATCGCCACCGCGAGCCTCGAATCGATGCGCGCGCAGAACCGCCTGATCGCGTTCGTCGCGCGGTACGTGTCGGTGACCAGCTCGAAGACCAGCCGCTTCGGCTTCTCGGCCGAGCGCACGCTGATTCTGCCTGGCGACGTCCGCTACGAGCTCGACCTCGCCAAGCTTCAGCCGAACGACGTGACATGGGACGGCGCGACCAGCACACTGAGCGTGCGCCTGCCCGAGATCGAGGTCGCCGGCCCGGATGTCGACCTCAAGGCGGCGCGCGAATATGGCGCCGGCGGCGTGCTCGCCGCGCTGACGAACAGCGAACAAAGCCTGGACCAGGCGAACCGCGCCGCGGCCGTCGCCGACCTGCGCAAGCAGGCGTCGGCCGAAGTGCCGATGCGGCTCGCCCGCCAGGCAGCAAAGGCGGCGGTCGAGCGAAGCTTCGCGATGCCGCTCCTCGCCGCCGGGTTCAAAGACGCGAAAGTCGTCGCGCGCTTCCCGACCGAAGGCAGCGACGAGCCTTCTTATCTCGACCTCTCGACCCCATATAATCAGGCGATCGAAGAAGCGGAGCGAAGGCGCGGGGCGCAAGGAAAATGACGGTCCAAACTGCCAGTCTCAAAGGGATCGACCTGCTCGGCGAGATCGAGCGGCTGAAGCGCGAGCGCAACGCGGTGATCCTCGCGCATTACTACCAGAAGCCCGAAATCCAGGATCTTGCGGACTTCGTCGGTGACAGCCTCGATTTGTCGCGCAAGGCCGCGGCGACCGACGCCGAGGTGATCGCCTTCTGCGGCGTGCGCTTCATGGCCGAGACAGCGAAAATCCTGTCGCCGGAAAAGACCGTGATCCTGCCCGACATGGACGCCGGCTGCAGCCTCGAGGACAGCTGTCCGCCCGACCAGTTCGCCGCCTTCCGCGCCGCGCACCCGGACCATATCGCGCTGACCTACATCAACTGCTCGGCCGCGGTGAAAGCCTTGAGCGACATCATCGTCACCTCGTCGAGCGCGCAAATCATCCTCGACCAGATCCCGAGGGGCCAGAAGATCATCTTCGGGCCCGACCGCCACCTCGGCGGCTATCTCGCGCGCAAGACCGGACGCGACATGCTGCTGTGGCCGGGCATTTGCATCGTCCACCAGGCGTTCAGCGAGACCGAGCTGTTGAAGCTCAAGGCCGAGCATCCGGACGCGCCGGTCGCGGCGCATCCCGAATGCCCGCCGCACATCATCGACCATGCCGACCATGTCGGCTCGACCCGCTCGATCCTCGATTTCGCGCTGACCTCGCCCGCCGACACGATCCTGGTGGCGACCGAGCCGCACATCATCCACCAGATGGAGAAAGCGGCGCCGCGCAAGACCTTCATCGGAGTCCCCGGCGGCGACGGCAACTGCAACTGCAACATGTGCCCGTACATGGCGCTGAACACGCTCGAGAAGCTTTATGTCGCGCTGCGCGACCTCGAGCCCAGGATCGAGCTTTCGCGTGAGGTGATGGACCGCGCCCGCGTTCCGCTCGAGCGGATGCTCGAGATGGCCGGACGCACGGTCGGCCAGGGCGACGTCGGCAAACCCGTCATCGAGGACGCCGAAGGCGGCGTTCCACCCGAAGAGATCGATCCGGCGATCAGCGGCGACTAGCAACCGCCGGGGCGCGCGAGATCAGTTGTCCGCGCCGCCCGCCTGCGTAGTCGCCGGCTGCTGGCCGGGACGAGCGCTGACCTCGACTGTCCGGCAAACTTTCTTGGTGGTGATTCGCGACCCGGTCTCGTCATCGTTGATGCGCTCGCACACGACCTTTTTCTGCACGACGGCCTTCGAGGCAGTGGGCGACTGAACCACGGGCGCGGGGTTGCGCGATTGCGCTTGCTGGGCAATCGCCGGCGCGGCGGTCGCGCCAACCAACGCCAACGCGGCGAGGGACTTGAACATCACGAACTCCCGAAAAAAGCGAGCGGCGCTCAAAGCAGAAAAATTGCTGTTTGAAAAGTCATTGTTTCCGAGGGACTTAAACCGCATGACGAGCGGCACGGCCAGCCTTTTGAAATTGGCTGCTTTTCTCGCCGCCGCGGGCCTCGGCGGCTGCGCGGCGCCTCCCATCCAGAGCTTCCGCCAACGACCCCCGGCAGCGCCGAGCGGCCAGTCGGCCACGGTCCGGCTGCTGTCCGCGCACAATCGCGAGCGGGCCGCGGCGCGCGCCGCGCCGCTCGCGTGGGACCCGGCGCTCGCCGCCGGGGCTACCGCCTATGCGCGGCAGCTCGCGGCGACCGGCGCTTTCCAGCATTCGGACCGCCGCGCGCGGCGCGGAATCGGCGAGAATCTGTGGATGGGCACGCGAGGGGCGTTCAGCCCCGAGCAGATGGTCGGCAATTGGGCGTCGGAAAAGCGCTGGTTCGTCCCCGGCATCTTTCCGCGCGTCAGCCGGACCGGCCGCTGGTCGGACGTCGCCCATTACACGCAGATCATCTGGCCGGCGACGAGCCGCGTCGGCTGCGGACTGGCTAGCGGCCGCGGCCGC
Source organism: Sphingomicrobium sp. (assembly GCA_035717905.1). Lineage (GTDB taxonomy): Bacteria > Pseudomonadota > Alphaproteobacteria > Sphingomonadales > Sphingomonadaceae > Sphingomicrobium. The sequence continues at coordinate 13,045 of DASTID010000025.1, forward strand.
GACGTGCTGGTCTGTCGCTACGCGCCCGCGGGGAATATCGACGGGCGGCGCGTCCCCTAGCGAATCACCTCGCCATCGATTGTCGCCGTGTCGGCGTGATGCTTGTCGAGGTGGCGCTTGATCATCCGCAGATTGCGGGTGTTGGAGCGGAAGAAAAAGTCGGGAATCGCGCCGACCCACGGGATCAGGCCGAGCAGCCAGTCGAAGCCGACGTTGCCGGCCATCCGCGTGACCTGCCATTTCGACATGCCGACGTTGCGCGCCTCCCACACGATGTAGGCGCCGAGCGCGGCGGCGGCGACGTCGCCAACCACCGGCACCAGGTCGAGGATCACGTCGAGCCCAACCTTCTGGTTGGTGCCGGGGATGACGAACAGCCGCTCGAGCACGCGCTCCATCGCGTCGACCCGCTGGCGGACCGACGCGGGGTCGCTCCCGAGCGGCGGGAACGGCAATTTCTCGTCGACGCGCAGCGCCATTCTAGTCTCCGCTTCCCGGCCGCTCTCCCAAATCGACGAGCGTGTGACGCGCATAACGGTTCCCGACGAAGCCCTCGATCCGGTCGGCGACCAGCGACCAGCGCACCGGCGCCGTCAGCGGGATGAACAGCTGCGCCTCGTCCATTCGCCGCGCCGCGTCGGCGAGCAGCGCGTAGCGCTGCGCCGGGATCGCCGCGGTCCGCGCGGCGTCGAGCAACTCGTCGGCGTCCGCATCGCACACCGCCACCACGCCGCAGCGAAAGCTGCGCAGGAACCAGGCCGGCGAAGTCGACGGCGCAACCGTGTCGACGAGCTTGAAATCGGCTTTGCCGGCGTTCGCGGCCCGCTCGACCTGCAACCCGAGCGCGCCCCAGTCGGAGGCGAGGCGGGCAAGCAGCAGATCGGCCCCCGGCCCGTCCGGAAGCAAGACGCGGACCACCGGCTTCTCCTCGTCACCGAACAGCCCGGCTGCGGTCGCACCGAGCGCCGCGCGGCGGTCCGCCAGCGCCGTGCCGAACCACGCCGGCTGGACCGGTGCCGGAAGGCCGTCGAGCCCGGGCTCGAGCACCGTCGCGCGCGCGGCCAGCGCCGGCACGTTGAACGCGGCGATCAGCGCGCCGCGGTCGATCGCCTGGCTGAGCAGCCGCCGAACTTCGGGCTTGGCCGCGATTCCCTCCGGCGACGCCGGAACCAGCCCGAACAGGCCGGAGACCGGGTCGAAGCGGATGCTGTTGCGCGGCAGCCGGACCGCACGCGCATATGGAAGGTCGGCGAAGCTGCCGCCGAGGACCAGCGCGGCCCTGCCCGCGGCGAAGGCCTTCACCGCCGTTTCGGGCGGCGCCCCGCCCAGCAGCACCTCGTCATGCCGGCTGGTCTCCTCGTCGGGCGAATCGACGTCGCGAACCAGCCGCAGCTCACCCGTCCCCGCCTTCTCCGGGGCAATTGCGAACGGGCCGGTGCCGTGCCCGCTTCGAACGACCGCAAGCTCCGGCTGGGCGAGCAGCGCGAGGAGGTTCGGCCGTGGCGCGGCGAGCCGGATTTCGATCACCCGATCGGTCATTGCGACGATATCCTCGACCGCGCCGAACGCGTCCTTCGACGGATTCTTGCTGCGGCCCGAAATGCCGTGCTTGAGCACCCGCGCGACCTGCTGCGCGGTAATCTTGCGCCCGTCAGGCCACTCGCCGGATGCGAGACGGAAGATGTAGCTGAGCCCATCGTCGCTGACGTTCCAGCGCTCGGCGAGGCCGCCGATGACGTTGCCGTTCGCATCGAACCGCACCAGCCCCTGCGCGACATTGGCGACGAGCACCGCATCGGGCGCGGAAAGCGGGCCGGCCGCGGGATCGCTGAGCTTCGGCGCCGAGCCGATCACCACGACCGTCGGCGCCCCTTCCGATTTCTGCCGGCAACCCTGCATCGCCGCGGCGAGCGAAGCCAGCAACAAGGCCGCCGACGCGCGCCGGAGGAACGTCCGCACCATGCCCTCGCTTTAGCCGCAAGCGGTCATTCAGCAAGCATCTGGATATATCGTGCGTAGTGTATTAGTTGAGTAACGCAGTTGGCGAGTCCGAGGGATTGTGAGCTTGGCTGAACGCGACCCGATCTGGACGCGCGGCGGGATACCGGTCGAGGAGCTGCCGGACCCGCTGGCGACGATAGGGACTGTCCCTGACGAGGGGACTGTCCCTTCCGAGGGCAAGCGCCGGCTATGGCCGATCCTTCTCTATTGCGCCGCCGGATTGCTGCTCGTCACTTTGCTGTGGCTGGTGGTCACCGCGCCGCTGTCGCGCGCGCTCGAGCCGCTCGACGATCCAGCGCTGCTGATCCTGTCCGACGACGGCCATCCGATCGCTCGGCGCGGCGCGATCAAGGAAGCGCCGGTCGACGTGACGAAGCTCGATCCGCTGACTCCGGCCGCGTTCGTCGCGATCGAGGACCGCCGCTACTATCGCCACTGGGGCATCGACCCGCGCGGCATCGCCCGGGCGATGCTCGCCAACGTGCGCGGCGGCGGCGTGCGCGAGGGCGGAAGCACCATCACCCAGCAGCTCGCAAAGACCAATTTCCTGTCGGGCGACCGCACCCTCAAGCGCAAGGCGCAGGAGGTGATCATCGCCTTCTGGCTAGAAGCCTGGCTGACCAAGCAGGACATCCTCTCGCGCTATCTCTCGAGCGTCTATTTCGGCGACGGGGTCTATGGCCTGCGCGCGGCGGCGCATCATTATTTCGACCGCGACCCGGAAGACTTGAGCCTCGCCCAGTCGGCGATGCTCGCCGGCATGTTGAAGGCGCCGTCGCGGCTCGCGCCGACCCACAATCTCGCGCTGGCGCAGGAGCGCAGCGCGCTGGTGCTCGACGCGATGGCCGATACAGGAGTCATCACCCACGCCCGCGCGGACGGGGTCAAGCTCGCGCGCCCCGTGGCGCAGCCGTCGCGCATCCCGACCGGCTCCTATTTCGCCGACTGGGTCGCGCCTTATGCGCAAGAGGCGCTCGACGCCGAGTTCGGCCAGGTCAAGGTGACGACGACGCTCGACCGCGACCTGCAGCGGTTCGCGGTTCGGGCCATCAACCGCGCGCGGCTCGGCGGCGCCCAGGCCGCGCTCGTCGCGATGCGGCCCGACGGCCGCGTGGTCGCGATGGTCGGCGGCACCAGCTACGCCAAGTCGCCGTTCAACCGCGCGACCCAGGCGCGGCGCCAGCCGGGCTCGGCGTTCAAATTGTTCGTCTATCTCGCCGCGCTGCGCGCCGGCTGGACGCCCGACAGCATCATCGACGACAAGCCGCTGACCATCCGCGGCTGGACTCCAGTCAACAGCGACGGCGTCTATCGCGGGCCGATCACGCTGCGCGAGGCATTCGCTCGATCGAGCAATGCGGCGACCGTCCGCCTCTCGCAGGAGGTCGGCCGCGGCAACGTCATGCGCGCCGCGCGCGACCTCGGCATCACCACGCCGTTGCCCGACGAGCCGAGCCTCGCGCTCGGCACCGCCGGCGTCAGCCTGCTCGAGCTGACTTCGGCTTATGCCGCGATCGCGAGCGGCCGCTATCCGGTCGTCGCGCGCGGCCTCGCGGACGCGCAGCCGGCGGAAGGGCTTGCCGCCTTCTTCCACCGACCGGGCGAGCTTCAGCAGCGGCGCGACCGCCTCCCAATGCTCGACCTGCTTTACGCCGCCGCAAACGACGGCACCGGGCGCAGGGCCGCGCTCGCCGTGCCGACCTTCGGCAAGACCGGCACGACGCAGGAGAATCGCGACGCGCTGTTCGTCGGCTTTGCCGGCAACCTGGTCGTCGGCGTCTGGGTCGGGCGCGACGACGACAAGTCGCTGGGCAGGATCAGCGGCGGCACGGTCCCGGCCCGGATCTGGAAGAGCTTCATGGTGCCGGCGCTGGCGGTCGACGGTCACCGGGGCCCGGTGACGCGGGGCGACTTCCGCCCGCCGCTGCCGCATCCCGACGAGCGGCTGAAGAGCCCGCTTCCGCCGGCGTGGAGCAATGCGACCAAGCCGCTGCGCGACCTCATCGAACGGATCGACGCGCTGGTCGCGGAAGAGCGCAAACGCTCCTGACATCGTTAACGCGCGGCAACCCGCTACTTTAAAACTTTCTCAACCAGTCGACCTCTAGGGTCCGGACCGGCCTGTGCGGGTGATTGCGCGGGTGGGGGAGCTTCCCCCGTTTGGACTTAAGGAGGACCAGAGATGGCCAAGTTTCTTAAGCTGCTGAAGAACTCGAAGGGCGCGACTGCCATCGAATATGGTCTCATCGCCGCCCTGATCGCCGTTGCCGCCATCGCTGCGATGCAGAACATCGGCACGAAGCTCAGCACAACCTTCAACAACGTTTCGAACGCGCTCTAAGCGCCAGCTTGAGAGCCAGTGGGCGGCGGTGCCGAAAGGCGCCGCCGCTTTCGATTCGGGCAGCGCGCGGCTTCCCGAGGCTTGCCGACCCACGCCTGGAGTGTCACTTTTAGCGGCCAATGATCCGGTACGCGTTCCCAGTGCTTGTCCTGCTCATGCTCCCGGCCGCCATGGCCGCGGCACAGGCGCGGCCGCCGCTTCGGGACCCGGTGGCGCTCAACATCGGCGTCGCCTGCCAATGGCAGCAAAAATGCATGTCCAAGCAGAAACGGGCAATGAAGCGCGCGCTCAAATATGTGCGCAAGTCCGATCCGCCGGTGTGGCGCATCCAGGCCTGCAACCGCAACGCCTCGCGCGGCCGCTTTCGGGTCGACTGGATCGGCTTCAACAATTGCATTCGCAACGCGAGCATTCGCCCCGCGCCGCCGCGGCCGCTGAAGCGCCGCAGCCGAACGACTCGCTAGGCGGAATTCGAGTCCTGGACCCAGTCGCCGCCGGGCCTCGCGCCGGCGATTTCGTCAGCTTCCCCGTGGGTTGGACGACGCGCCGGCGCCTTCCCGCTGTTGCATGAATGCAACAGTTTTGGCGCGATTGCCCGGGCGGCCGAAACTTTGCGGCAAGGGAGATGTTGGCTGGCCGACAGGGCGGATCAATCAACGAAAGAGGCTAAAAACCCATGCGCAGACTCATCCTTGCGACCGCCGCGGCGGCCGCCATCACCGCGACCCCGGCGGTGGCCCGCGACGGCTCCGGCTATATCGGGCTCGAAGGCGGCGTGCTGTTCCCGCGGGACAGCCAGATCAATGTCGACTCCGATCCGACCGACGACGAAGACCTGTTCGATACGGGCATCGATGTCGACTACAAGACGGGCTACGATGTCGATCTCATCGGCGGCTACGATTTCGGCATGTTCCGGCTCGAGGGCGAGCTCGGGTACAAGCGCGCCAAAGCCGACGAGCTCGACCTCGACGACGACCTTCAGGATGTCATCGAGGACGATCTCGGGCGCCCGCTGACGGACGCGGAGCTCGACCTCGACGGACGGGTGCGCGTGTGGTCGGGGATGCTCAACGGCCTCGTCGACATCGGCGGCGACAGCGGCTTCGGTGCCTATGCCGGTCTCGGCGTCGGCGTCGCCGGCGTGAAAGCGGACTTCGCCGGCGGCAGCGACAGCGACAGCGGCCTCGCGTGGCAGCTAATCGCCGGTGTCCGCACGGCCATCAGCGACAATATCGATGCCGGCTTGAAGTATCGCTATTTCCGCACCAAGCGGCTCAACTTCAACGACGATCTCGATTTCGACGGAGACGCGTTCGACGTCGGCGCGAGGACCCGGTTCAGCTCGCACAGTCTGCTGGCGAGCCTGACCTATAACTTCGGTGCGGCGGCGGCAGCGCCGCCTCCGCCGCCTCCGCCGCCGCCGCCGCCGGCGCCGGTCGCACCCGCGACGCAAACCTGCCCCGATGGGTCGGTGATCCTGGCGACGAGCGCTTGCCCGCTTCCGCCGCCTCCGCCCCCGCCGCCGCCGGTCGAGCGCGGCGAACGCGGCAGGTAAGCCCGAACCCCTCTCAACAGGGGAATGCAGGGCCCGGGCGAAGCGCCGCTTCGTCCGGGCCTTCGTTCATGGCGCAGTCCGCAAAGACTTGATCGTCCGCGCCATTTGCTATAGGCGCGCCCTCGCGTGCGGCTCCGGCCGTTCGCAACCGTCCGAGACAGTTGCCGCCCCCGACCTGGTCGCGGGCTTAATCCGCAGCCTAGACGGGGACAGGAATCAATTCGGAGCGGCGACCCCGCTCCGTCGTGCGTTGCCCAGTGCTTTTGCGCAACGCCGCCGATCCAACTCCCCACGGACACTGAAGCGCTTGGGCGATTGCCCGGGCTTTTGTTGAACCTCGCTCGAAGTCCGCTTCGAGCGAAATGTTGGAGTTGGCATGGATCGTTCGCAAAAAGCCGATCTGGTCGACGAGCTGAAGAACGTCTTCTCGGAGACGAGCGTGGTCGTGGTCACCCGCAACCACGGTCTGTCGGTGGCGCAGTCCACCGAGCTCCGCCTGAGGATGCGCGACGCCGGCGCCCAGTATAAAGTTGCGAAGAACCGGCTCGCCCTCATCGCGCTCGAGGATTCGCGCTACAAGCCGATCGGCGACCTGCTGAAGGGCCCGACCGCGCTTGCGACCTCGGGCGATCCGGTCGCGGCCGCCAAGGTCGCGGTGGATTTCGCCAAGACGACCGACAAGTTCGAGATCGTCGGCGGAGCGATGGGCGACACCGTGCTCGATGTGAACGGGATCAAGGCGCTCGCCGCGCTCCCGTCGCTCGACGAGCTGCGTGCGAAGATCGTCGGCCTCGTCCAGGCGCCCGCGACCAAGATCGTCCGCACCGTCAACGAGCCCGGCGCGCAGCTGGCACGGGTCTTCGGGGCCTATGCCGCGAAAGAGGCAGCATAATTTCTCGCTTTGATTTTCAACGCACGACACACGGGGCGATGCCCCACAAGGAGTAGAACATGGCTGACATCACCAAGCTGGTCGACCAGCTTTCCGAACTGACCGTCCTCGAGGCCGCGGATCTCGCCAAGGCGCTCGAGGAGAAGTGGGGCGTTTCCGCCGCGGCTGCGGTCGCGGTTGCCGGCCCGGCCGCTGCCGGTCCCGCCGCTGCGCCTGCCGAAGAGAAGACCGAATTCGACGTCATCCTGACCGGCGACGGCGGCAAGAAGATCAACGTGATCAAGGAAGTCCGCGCGATCACCAACCTCGGCCTCGGCGAGGCCAAGGCGCTGGTCGAAGGCGCTCCCAAGCCGATCAAGGAAGGCGTCAGCAAGGACGAGGCCGAGAAGATCAAGAAGCAGATCGAGGAAGCCGGCGGAACGGTGGAATTGAAGTAAGTCCACTGCCGTCACCCCCGCGGAAGCGGGGGTCCCGCTGCCTTTAAGAATAGCGGGATTCCCGCTTTCGCGGGAATGACGATTAAGAGGGCGGCTCTACCCGGGGCCGCCCTTTTTCGTAAGAACATCGATCGGGGAGTTTAGGTACATGGCGGAAGGAAATGTCGCGGCCGATCAGCTGCGGCTGTTCATCGAGCGGATCGAGCGTTTGGAAGAGGAGAAGAAGGGCATCGCCGACGATGTCCGCGACGTCTATGCCGAGGCCAAGGCCAACGGCTATGACCCGAAGATCATGCGCATGATCGTCCGCTTGCGGAAGATGGAGACGCACACGCGCCAGGAGCAGGACGCGATCCTCGAGACCTATCGCGCGGCGCTCGGCCTGGCGTAAGGAGCGACCCATGGCGGGCCATTCCAAATTCAAGAACATCATGTACCGCAAGGGCGCTCAGGACAAGAAGCGCTCGGCTTTGTTTTCCAAGCTCAGCCGCGAGATCACCGTGGCGGCCAAGATGGGCTTGCCCGACCCCGAAGCGAACGCGCGGCTGCGCGCCGCGGTGATCGCCGCGCGCGCCCAGTCGATGCCCAAGGACAATATCCAGCGCGCGATCGACAAGGCGTCGGGCTCGGACGCCGAGAATTACGAGGAGATACGCTACGAGGGCTTCGGGCCCGGCGGCGTCGCCCTGATCGTCGAGGCGCTGACCGACAACCGCAACCGCACCGCGACCAACATGCGCACCGCCTTTTCGAAGAACGGCGGCAACCTCGGCGCCAGCGGCAGCGTCAGCCACGGGTTCGAACGGCTCGGCCTGATCGAATATCCGGCCGAGGCCGGCGACGACGAGAAGGTCCTCGAAGCCTCGATCGAAGCCGGCGCCGACGACGTGGAGAGCGACGACGACGGCCATCGCATCTGGACCAGCGTCGAAAGCCTGCACGAGGTCGCCAAGGCGCTCGAGCCGATGCTCGGCGAGGGCGAAGGGGCGAAGCTCGCGTGGAAAGCCCAGACCGAAGTCGAGGTCCGCGGCGACGACGCGCAAAAGCTCGCGAACCTCATGGAAGCGCTCGAGGAGGACGACGACGTCCAGACCGTCTGGGGCAACGAGAAAATCCCCGACGAGGAGCTGGAGAAGCTGGCGTGATGATTATCCTCCCCTCGATTTCGAGGGGAGGGGAACCACCCGAAGGGTGGTGGAGGGGTCTTTGCGACTGCGAACAGGACTCCTCCACCGGCTTCGCCGGTCCCCCTCTCTTGCAAATGCAGGGGAGGAGCATTTGAAAATCCTCGGCCTCGACCCTGGCCTCGGCACGACCGGCTGGGGGCTGATCGAGGCCGACAGCAACCGCCTGCGCCACGTCGCCAACGGGCAGATCAAGACCGATTCGTCCGCGCCTCTTCCCCAACGCCTCGCGCACCTCGCCGAGCAGCTCGAAGCGCTGCTCGCCGGGCACCGCCCCGAAGCCACCGCGGTGGAGGAAGTGTTCGTCAACAAGAACCCGCAATCGACGCTCAAGCTCGGCCAGGCGCGCGGCGTCTTGATCATGATCGCCGCGCGCGCCGGGCTAGAGGTCGGCGAATATGCGGCGCGGCTGGTCAAGAAGGCGGTGGTCGGCACCGGCGGCGCGGAGAAAGCGCAGGTCCACGCGATGGTCGCGCGGCTGCTCCCCGGAGCCAAGATCGCCGGTCCCGACGCCGCCGACGCGCTCGCGGTCGCGATCACCCATGCGCATCATCTGGCGACCAGTCGCCGCATTTCATGACTCGTCATTCCCGCGAAACCGGGAATCCCGCTTGTTCCTGAAGGTGAGCGGGACCCCCGCTTGCGCGGGGGTGACGAAAGGATACGGTGTCTTTCGATGATCGCCCGCCTCTCCGGAATCCTCGCCGAAACCAGCGCCGACGGCGCGGTGATTGACGTCGGCGGGGTCGGCTATCTCGTCCACCTGAGCGGCAAGACGCTCGACGCGATCGGCCCGATCGGCGGCGACGTGCTGGTCCTGACCGAACTCCAGGTGCGGGAGGACGCGTGGACACTGTTCGGCTTCGGCTCGGCGGCCGAGCGCGACGCGTTCCGCGCGCTGACCAGCATCCAGGGCGTCGGCGGCCGCCTCGCGCTGGCGATCCTCTCGGCGCTCTCGCCCGACGAGCTGGCGCGCGCCGTCGGGCAGGGCGACAAGGCGATGATCGGCCGCGCCAACGGCGTCGGGCCGAAGCTCGCCGCGCGCATCGCCAACGAGCTTCAGGGCAAGCTCGGCGTGGCCGGCCTCGGCGGCGCGGCTCCCGCCCCGCGCGCCGGAGCCGCCGCCGACGCTCTCTCCGCCCTCGCCAACCTCGGCTTCAAGCCCGCCGACGCGAGCGCGGCCGTCAACGCCGCGCAAGACGAGCTCGGCGCGGATGCCGGCCTCGACGCGCTCGTGCGGCTGGCGCTGAGGAAGGCGGCGAAGTGACCGCCCGCACCGCCTCGTGCCGCTGCGGGCAACTCAAGGCGACCGCCACCGGCGATCCCGTGCGCGTCTCAGTTTGCCACTGCCTCAACTGCAAGAAGCGCTGTGGCAGCGCGTTCGCGGTGCAGGCGCGGTGGCCCAAGGCGCAGGTGACAATCGATGGGGCCTCGAAGACCTTCGTCAAGGTCGCCGACAGCGGCAACCGCGCGACCTTCCACTTCTGCCCGGACTGCGGCTCCGACGTCTATTACGAGATCGACGGCAAGTTCGACGACAAGTTCAACGATCTCGTCGCAATTCCGCTGGGCGCGTTCGACGATCCCTGGTTCGCGTCGCCGGCCTATTCCGTGTGGGAGGAGCGCAAGCACGACTGGGTTGAGATTTCGGGCGATCAGGTCGAGCATTTGGGCTGATGGCCACCGACCCCGCCCGAATCACCACGCCCGAGCGCACCAGCGAGGACGCCGACGCGGCGCTTCGCCCGAAGAGCCTCGATGAGTTCATCGGCCAGCAGTCGGCGCGCGAGAACCTCCGCGTGTTCGTGCACGCCGCGAAAAGCCGCGGCGAGGCGCTCGACCATGTGCTGCTGCATGGGCCCCCGGGGCTCGGCAAGACGACGCTCGCCGGCATCCTCGCGCGCGAGATGGGCGTCGGCTTCCGCGCGACCTCGGGCCCGGTCATCGCCAAGTCGGGCGACCTCGCCGCGCTGCTGAC
>DASTID010000026.1:0-6689 GCA_035717905.1 Sphingomicrobium sp.
GCTCGCCAGACCAAATCGAAGGCGCGGATCGCCAAGTTCGACCAGCTGGTCGCGGCGCAGGAAAAGTACGTCCCCGGCAAGGCGGAAATCCTCATCCAGGTGCCCGAGCGGCTCGGCGGCAAGGTCATCGAACTGAACGGGGTCAGCAAGGCCTATGGCGACAAGCTGCTGTTCGAGGACCTGACCTTCATGCTGCCGCCGGGCGGGATTGTCGGCGTGATCGGGCCCAACGGCGCTGGAAAATCCACGCTGTTCAAGATCATCACCGGCCAGGAGACGCCCGATTCCGGCGAGGTCGACATCGGCCCGACCGTCCATCTCGGCTACGTCGACCAGAGCCGCGACCATCTCGATGGGTCGAAGAACGTTTGGGAGGAGATTTCGGACGGGCTCGACTACATGAAGGTCAACGGCCACGACCAGTCGACCCGCGCCTATGTCGGCGCCTTCAACTTCAAGGGCCAGGACCAGCAGAAGAACGTCGGCAAGCTGTCGGGCGGGGAGCGCAACCGGGTCAACATCGCCAAGATGCTGAAGCGCGGCGGCAACGTGCTGCTGCTCGACGAGCCGACCAACGACCTCGACGTCGAGACGCTCGGCGCGCTCGAGGAAGCGATCGAGAATTTCGCCGGCTGCGCGGTGGTCATCAGCCACGACCGCTTCTTCCTCGACCGCCTGGCGACCCACATCCTGGCGTTCGAGGGCGACAGCCGGGTCGAATGGTTCGAGGGCAATTTCCAGGCGTACGAGGAAGATAAGATCCGCCGCCTCGGCGAGGAAGCGACAAGGCCGCACCGGACGAGCTATCGCAAGTTGACGCGGTGACGACCGTCACCCCGGGCTTGACCCGGCGCCCACCTTTCTTCCTCATCCGTGAATGGGCCGCATTACCTGCGTGTCTGGAAGGCCGGGGTGACGGATTGTGATCACCTTCACCTCGCTGTTGTGGATCTGGAAGGGCGAGGCGGCCGGGCGGTGGCATTTCGTAACCGTGCCCGACGAACAGTCGGCTGAAATCAAGGCGCACGCCTTCGGCAGCCCGCGTGGCTTCGGCTCGGTCAGGGTGGAGGCGAGCGTCAAGGGCGTCACCTGGCGCACTTCGGTCTTCCCGCTCAACAGCGGCGGTTATCTGCTGCCGGTCAAGGTCGAGGTCAGGAAGAAGGCCGACCTCGCCGCGGGCGACGAGGTGGCGGTCGAGCTGGATCTGCTGTGAGGCTCAGTCGTCGTTGTCGGCGCGAAGCTTCGCCGCGGTGCTTTCGAACCGCTCGGCCATGTCGTTGAGCACGGTCGAGCTTTCGCGGGTGTAGAGCGCGCCGGCCAGCCGGCGGCAGCGGTCGGCCTGCTCGATCAGCGCTTCGGTCTGCTCCTCGCTGACGTCGATCAGCATGTTCACCGCGCCCTTTAGCGCGCCGTCGGCATCGAAGAGCGGGGTCGGATAGGGCTTGAACGCGACCCGGGAGCCGTTGGGTCGCTCGGCGATCGCGATCTGGTCGCGGACGGTGCGCTGCTCGCGGATTGCGTCGGCCATCGGGCATTGATCGTGGGGCATGCGCTCGCCGGTCGTGGTGTAGAGCTGCCACGTCACGCACCAATGGTCCTGGCCGAGCTGGGGCTCGCGGCCGGCGAACGCGATGCACGCCTCGTTCCAGTAGGTGACCGCGCCCTCCGTATCCGTCGTATAGATCGGCACAGGCAGCTGATCGAGCACACCCTTCCACTCGGCATTGCTGCCGAGCGCGTCGAGCGCGGTGTCGAGATAGGCTTCGGGGTTGTCGCGGGCCAGCTTCAATTCCAGGTTGAACGCAGATTCCAGGTTAGGCGCACAACCGGCGACCGCCGGCTCTGTTCCGTTCTGGTGCCAAAATCTACCTTGCTGTGGCGATAGCACAACAGTCGCGGGTCGATTCGGCCGCGAAATATCTGTGGACCAACGATCCACAGGTTCAGCGCAGGCGCTTGACCAGAAGCGCCCCGTCGGCGCCCGGCTTGACGTCGAAATTGGGCACCGCCTTGATCAGCTCGGACAGCCGGGTGAAGCCGTAATTGCGCGCGGCGAAGCTCGACACCGCCTTGGCGCGCTGGCCAAGCTCGGACAACGGCGTGTAGCCGTCCTCGTCGCGCTTGGACGCCTTATAGGCCGCGCCGAGCACCTGCAGCAGCTCGGCGTCGACCGGCCGCTGGCCCTTGGCCGCCGCCGGCTGGTCGAGCGCGCCGTCCTCGTCGGCGTCCAGCGCCAGCGCCCCGACGTCGAAAAAGCGCGTGCACGCCTGCTGAAAGGAGAGGGGGGTCTTGGCCGTGCCGAAGCCGTAGACAGGGAGGCCGTCCTCGCGGATGCGCTGGGCGAGCGGCAGGAAGTCGCTGTCGCTCGACATGATCCCGACCCCGTCGATGTTGCCGCGATAGAGCAGGTCCATGGCGTCGATTGTCATCCGCATGTCGGTCGCGCTCTTGCCCTTGACCACGTCGAACTGCTGCATCGGCACGATCGAATGCATGCCGGTCAGCTGCCCCCAGCCCTTGAGGCTCGCCTTCGCCCAATTGCCGTAGGCGCGGCGGATGTTGATCGTGCCGAGCTCGCCGAGCACCAGCAGCACTTCGTCGAGATGCTCGGGGCTGGCATTGTCGGCGTCGATCAGCAGCGCGATATTATGTTCGCTTTCGCCGTTGCGGTCGCGCATTCGCCCGAATCCTCGTGTCGTTCCGAACCCTCTCTATCGCAGCGGCGCGCAATGGCCACACCCCGGCGCGCGGGCCGCGCGCACATTAACCGCACATGATCGGTGCGGGAACGAAACGCCCGTTGAAGCACTAATGCTGACAAGAGGGGGCGAGTGTCGGAAAGGGATCAGGACGATGAGGAAATTTGGACTTGCAGCAGCGCTTGCCGCGAGCGTCGCGGTGACAGGCTGCGCGACAAGCCCGTACGGCTACGGGTACAACGATCCGTATTATAACAACGGTTATTACGGCAGCCCCTATTACAACAACGGCTATAACAACAGCCAGGCCGGCAATGCCGTCGCCGGCGCGGCGATCGGCGCGGCCACGGGCGCCGTTGCCGGCGCGGTTCTTCCGGGCGTGAAGCCGGGCACCGGCGCGATTGCCGGCGCAATTCTCGGCGGCGTGCTCGGAGCGTCGGTCAACGGCCGGCAATATTACCGCGATACCCGCGGCTATTGCTATTATGTCGACCAGTATGGTCAGCCGCATTACAGTTACGACGTTCGCTGCTAGGCCAAGCGCTTAGCGCCCGTTGCTGAGTTTGCTGCTTAGGCGGGGCGGAAGGTTCCTTCCGCCTCGTCGAGCACGTATAATCGCCCTTCGGAAATCGAAAAATGCGCGCCGTGCAGCTTAAGGCGCCCGTCCTGCTCGCGCTCGGCGATCCATGGAAAGGTGCGCAGGTTGGCGAGGCTGACCTTGACCGCCTCATGCTCCATGTCGAGGAACGCCGGCCGGTCGAGCTCGGCATGGCGCCCGCGCACCTGATCGCGCGCGTCCTGGAGCATCCGCACCCAGTCGCCGATGAAATGGCCTTCGCCGGGCGGCACGTCGTCGAAGCTGCCGGTCAGCGCGGCGGCGCAGCCGCCGCACAAGCCGTGACCCATCACCAGGATTTCGCCGACCTCGAGCTGGGTGACGGCGAACTCGAGCGCCGCCGACACGCCGTGGAACCCGCTGCTCGTCTCATAGGGCGGGGCGAGCGCGGCGATATTGCGCGCGACAAACATCTCGCCGGGGCGCGCGTCGAAAATCTCCGCGGGATCGCTCCTGCTATCGGCGCAGGCGAGAATCATGACCTGCGGGCTCTGGCCCTCGGCCAGCTCCGCCCAGCGCTCGCGCTCGCGCGCCCAGCCATGCTCGCGGAAGCGGCGATAGCCTTCGATCAGCTGTGACATGTACGGCATCAGGCGCGGCTAGCCGGGTGAGGGCGGGGGTGGCAAGCGGGCTGGCAACCTCGGGCGCCAATCGCTATCTGGCCGCCATGAACGCCCCGACCGCCGTTCCGCGCCAGCGCAAGCCCGACTGGATCCGCGTCAAGGCGCCGACCAGCCCGGCCTATCACGAGACACGCAAGCTGATGCGTTCGCTCAACCTAGCCACCGTCTGCGAGGAAGCGGCGTGCCCCAACATCGGCGAGTGCTGGACCAAGAAGCACGCGACGGTGATGATCCTCGGCGACACCTGCACCCGCGCCTGCGCCTTCTGCAACGTCAAGACGGGGATGCCGCGGGCGGTCGACCCCCTGGAGCCCGAGCATGTCGCGACGGCGGCGGCCGAGCTGGGCCTCGAGCATATCGTGGTGACCTCGGTCGACCGCGACGATCTGGCCGACGGCGGCGCGTCGCAGTTCGTCAAGGTGATCGAGGCGCTGAGGAAGCGCACGCCGGCGACCACGATCGAGATCCTGACGCCCGACTTCCGCAACAAGAGCGAGGCGGCGGTCGAGCGGATCGTCGAGGCCGGGCCCGACGTCTACAACCACAACCTGGAGACCGTGCCGCGGCTCTATCCGACGATCCGTCCCGGCGCACGTTATTATGCCTCGTTGCGCCTGCTCGAGAGCGTCAAGCGCCAGGCTCCGCACCTGTTCACCAAGTCGGGGCTGATGGTCGGCCTCGGCGAAGAGCGGCTCGAAGTCCACCAGGTGATGGACGACATGCGCTCGGCGGGCGTCGATTTCCTCACGATGGGTCAGTATCTCCAGCCGACGCCGCGCCACGCGAAGGTCGCGGAGTTCGTCACTCCGCAGGCGTTCGACGCTTATGGCGCGATCGCCCGCGCCAAAGGTTTCCTGCTTGTCGCCGCGTCGCCGCTGACCCGCTCGAGCTATCATGCGGGTGACGATTTCAAGAAGATGCAGGCGGCCCGCGCCGAGCGGCTGGAGCGGGCGGGAGCATGATCATCCTCCCCTCGATTTCGAGGGGAGGGGGACCGCACGAAGTGCGGTGGAGGGGTCTTTTCGGCCAACCAGAAGACCCCTCCACCAGCTTCGCTGGTTCCCCTCCCCAAGCGAGCTTGGGGAGGATGTAAGTGCCGCGCCATTCCGAAACGCGGCATCTTCCCTACACCCCCGAGCAATTGTTCGACCTGGTGGCGGACGTCGCGCATTATGACGAGTTCCTGCCGTGGGTGGTCGCGGTGCGGGTGCGCTCGTCGAGCGAGACGGAAACCGTCGCCGACCTGGTGGTCGGCTTCAATGCGTTCAAGGAGCGGTTCACCAGCCGCGTCGTCAAGCAGCGGCCGACGCGGGTCTGCGTCGACTATGTCGAAGGGCCGCTCAAATATCTCCACAACGAATGGACGTTCGACCGCGCGGAAGGCGGCGGGACCGACCTCCACTTCGCGGTTGATTTCGCGTTCAAGTCGCGGCTGTTCGAAAGCCTTGCCGGGGCGATGTTCGACCGCGCGCTCAGGCGCATGACCGACGCCTTCGAGCAGCGCGCGGCGGCGCTCTACGGCATCAGCAGGTCGAGCGCGCAAAGCGCCGCATAGCATCCTCCCCGGCATTTTGCCGGGGAGGGGGACCGCCGAAGGCGGTGGAGGGGTCTTTTGCGCAAGCGGAAGAAGACCCCTCCACCAGCTACGCTGGTCCCCCTCCCCACGAAATCGTGGGGAGGACAATCAGGGCATCAGCAGGTCGAGCGCGCAAAGCGCCGCCTGAAGCCGCACCCCGGCGCGGTCCTTCTCCTCGAACAATTTCTGGTCGGCGACGATCTTCGCCGGGTCGGCGTCGCGTTCGGCGCGGGCGAAGACGACGGTTCCCACCGGCTTGGCCGGGCTGCCGCCGCCGGGACCGGCGATGCCGGTGATCGCCACGGCGACGTCGGCGTCGGATGCGGCGAGCGCGCCGCGAGCCATCGCCCAGGCGGTGGCGACGCTGACCGCGCCGAACGTCTCGACGACCTCCTCGCTGACCTTGAGCTCGTGGATCTTGGCGGCGTTCGAATAGGTCACATAGCCGGCCTCGAACACGTCGGACGATCCCGGGATTTCGGTGATCGCGGCGCTCACCAGCCCGCCGGTGCAGCTCTCGGCGACGGCGATTCGGCGACCGGCCGCGCGATTGGCGTCGACCACGTCGCGCGCCCTGCTCACCAACTGGTCGGGAAGGAGGGCCTCGGTCACGCCGTCAAATCCATTCGAATGCTCGCAATCGCCTGTGCCGCAATGCCTTCGCGCCGCCCGGCGAAGCCGAGCCCTTCCGTCGTCGTCGCCTTCACGCTCACCTGCCGCGGCGAGATGCCGGCGATCCCGGCAATGCGCTCGCGCATCGCCGCGCGGAAGGGGCCGATCTTCGGCTCCTCCGCGATGATCGTACAATCCACATGGTCGATGATGGCTCCCTGGGCGCGAAGCAGCGCCACGGCATGATCCAGGAAGCGGTCTGACGGCGCACCCTTCCATTGCGGGTCCGATGGCGGGAAATGCTCGCCGATGTCGCCGAGCCCGGCCGCGCCGAGCAGCGCGTCGGTGATCGCGTGCAGCACCACGTCGGCGTCGCTGTGGCCGGCGAGGCCGCGATGATGGGGCACCGCGATTCCGCCGAGCATCACCGGGCCTTCGCCGGCAAACCCGTGGACGTCGAAGCCCATCCCGGTGCGCGGGACCAGAGCGCCGGCGAGCCACTGCTCGGCGCGCGCGAAGTCATTCGGAGTCGTCAGCTTTTCCAGCGCGGGATCGCCGGCGAC
>DASTID010000027.1:0-16028 GCA_035717905.1 Sphingomicrobium sp.
CGCCTCGAAATGGATTTCGGCCACCCGGCGGTAATCGCCGGTGATCAGGCCGTAGAGGATCTCCGCGAGCCACACCCGGGCGCGGCGGTCGATCCGCCCCATGATGCCGAAGTCGATCGCGGCGATGCGCCCGTCGGCCAGGGCGAACAGATTGCCGTGGTGAAGGTCGGCGTGGAAGAATCCGTCGACCACCGCCTGGCGGAGGAACGCGCGCACGAGGATCGCGGCAAGCGCCTCGCAATCCTGGCCTGCCTCGATCAGCGCGTCGCGGTCGCTGAGCTTGATGCCCTCGAGCCATTCGAGAGTCAGCACCCGCCGCGCGGTTCGGCGCCAGTCGATCTCGGGCACGTGATAGCCCGGCACCGCGATCATATTCTCCTTGAGCTCGGAGGCCGACGCACCCTCGCGCTGCAGATCGAGCTCGCGCGCGGTCCACTGGCGGAAATGGGCGACGACCAGGCGCGGGCGCAGGCGCTGGGCCTCGCCGCCGTAGCGCTCGACGTAAGCGGCCGCCCATTCGTAGGTCTCGATGGCCCTGGCGAACTCTTCCTCGATCCCGGGGCGCAGGACCTTGACCGCGACCTCGCGTCCCTCGGTCGTCGTCGCGCGGTGCACCTGCGCGATCGAGGCGGCGCCGACGGGAACTTCGTCAAAGGTCGCGAACAGGCTTTCGAGCGGGGCCCCGAACGCGGATTCGATCGTCCGCTTGATCGCCGCGAACGGAGCCGGCGGCAGATCGTCCTGGAGTTGCGACAGGTTCTCCGCCGCGCGCTCGCCGACGAGGTCGGGCCGGGTCGACAGCGCCTGGCCGAGCTTGATCGCGGCAGGGCCGATCTCGACCAAGGCCTGCGCATAATTGGGAGTCGGCGGAATGCGCGCGCCGAACCGCGCGATCCGCGCCAGCCGGCGGACGGGCGGCGGGGTCAGCGGGTCGCGCTCGATTCCCTGGAGCGCGCCGTGGCGGGCCAGCGTCCGGCCCCATTTGAGCAGCCGCCATAGGTGGGTGACGCTGGTGGTCAAATTTTCCAACCGCTCCAGATCGTCACCAGGCCGCCGAGCATCGGCTCGGCCGCGGCGCGGACGAATCCGGCATCGGCGACCATCGACCGGAACGCTTCCGGGCGCGGGAAGCGGCGGATGCTCTCGACCAGATAGCGGTAGCTGTCCTCGTCCTGGGCGACCGCCTTGCCGATCCGCGGGATCGCCTTGTCGGCCCAGGTCTCGTAAAGCCTGGCGAAGCCCGGCCAGTCGCTGGTCGAAAATTCCATGCAATAGAATCGCCCGCCGCGCTTCAGCACCCGATGCGCTTCGCCAAGCGCCGCCGGAATGTCGGTCACGTTCCGAATGCCAAACACGATCGTGTAGGCATCGAAGGTCGCGTCGGCGAAGGTCAGGCTTTCCGCGTTCTCGACTTTCCATTCGAGGCTGGTGAGATCGCGGCGCTCGGCGCGCTGCTCGCCGACTTTCAACATGTCGGCGTTGATGTCGGAAACGGTGACGCGGGCGCCCCGGCGCACCATGCGGAACGCGACGTCGCCGGTGCCGCCCGCCATGTCGAGGATATGGTCGCCGGGCCGCGGCTTCACCCGCGCGACGAAGCGATCCTTCCACAGCCGGTGCATGCCGCCCGACATCAGATCGTTCATCAGGTCGTAGCGCCGGGCGACCGAGCTGAACACTGCGCCGACGCGCCGCGTCTTCTCCTCCGGGCTGACCAGCTCGTCGCCGAAATTCACCTGCCGCGCCATAGGGCTCGTGCCTCTAGCGGGCTTGGCGGGCCTTCGCCATATGCCCGCCATGCCCGAGCTTCCCGAAGTCGAAACCACCGTCCGCGGCCTCGCCCGCGTGCTCGAGGGGCGGCGGATCGCGTCGGTCGAAGCGAGGCGGCCGGACCTTCGCCGCGCGCTTCCGGTCGACCTCGGCCAGCGGCTGACCGGCGCGCGCGTCACCGGTCTCGCGCGCCGCGCCAAATACGGGCTGATCAGCACCGATCGCGGCGACACGCTCGTCTTCCATCTCGGCATGTCAGGGCACTGGCGCGTCGATCCGGGAGAGGTCGCCAAGCACGACCATTTTCTCATCGCCACCGACGAGGGGAGGCGGGTCGCGCTCAACGACGCGCGCCGGTTCGGATCGCTAGACTTGGTCCCGACCGCCGAGCTCGGCCAATCGCCGCCGTTCAAGGCGCTGGGACCGGAACCGTTCGAGCTCGATGTGCGCGACCTCCAGGCTCGGCTCGCCGGGCGCACGGCGGGCATCAAGCTGCTGCTGCTCGATCAGAGGATCGTCGCGGGCCTCGGCAACATCTACGTCTGCGAGGCGCTCCACCGCTCGGGCATTCACCCCAAGCGCGCCGGTGGATCGGTGTCGCTCGCGCGGCTTCAGCGGCTCGTGCCCGCCATCCGAGACGTCCTCGACGAGGCGATCGCCGCGGGTGGCTCGACGCTGCGCGATTTCGCCAGTCCCGACGGCGAGCTCGGCTATTTCTCGAAGAGCTTCGCCGTCTATGACCGCGAAGGTCAGGCGTGCCGGTGCGGCTCGACCGTGCGCCGCATCGTCCAGGGCAGCCGCTCGACCTTCTATTGCCCGGGCTGCCAGCATTGACCTTCGCGCCCTCGCTGAGTAGGGGAACGCCCACGTCGGCGCAGCCGTTTGGCTTTGCGCCGCTTTTTCATTGAGCTCTAAAGCACGGACGAGGATTTCATGGCGAACACGCCACAGGCCAAGAAGCGCATCCGCCGCAACGCCAGTCGCGAGACCATCAACCATTCGCGAATCAGTCGCATCCGGACCTTCATCAAGGCCGCCGAGTCGGCGATCGAATCGGGCCAAAAGGCCGAGGCCGCCGAGGCGTTGAAGAAGGTCCAGCCGGAGATGGCGCGGGGCGTCGCGCGCGGCGTCATCCACAAGAATACGGCGTCGCGGAAGTTTTCCCGGCTGTCCAAGAGGCTTGCGGCGCTCGGCTGAAAATCGGGCTCAAATGGATGTTTCGGCGGGCCGTCGGGCAACCGGCGGCCAGTCCCATTTCTGGACCGATCAAAAAAGTCAGCAATTCCCGCGATTCGCGCGGAAGTTAACGCGGGAATAACCACGAAATCGGCTGATTTTCGCCATTTCTGCGCACTTTCCGCGCTATTCCTATGTCAACCCTTATTATTTCACTTTCGTGAAAAATCGGCACTTGAAAGCTGACGCCGAGGCTTTCAGAAACAGCTTTCCACGCGCGAATCCGCGCTGGGGCAAGAGGGAAACAAGGCTTGGGGCGCGCGACTCGGGTCGCGGGTGACGGGATCCTTTTGTCTCGGGATTCGGGGGCCGGTTGAGGGGAGATTCGAGCCAGTGCAGGGCGGAGGAGCGAGTTCGGTTGAGCCAGCCGGAGCGACGGTCGCGGCCCCGCTCGAAGCGGCCTGGGAATCGATTCGCAGCGGCCTTCGCCGTGACCTTGGCGCGCGCACCTTCGACGGCTGGATCAAGCCGGCCGAGCTCGGCGCGTTCGAGCCGGACAGCGGCACGCTCGACCTGTTGATGCCAAGTCAGTTCATGGCCGACTGGGTGCGCTCCCATTTCGGCGAGCGGCTGGCGCTGGCGTGGAAGACGGTGCTGCCGGTCGTCCGGGATGTGCGGGTGATCGCCGCCGCCGATGCTCCGCGCCCGGCGCCTTTCCTGATTCTCGACGAGGCGCCGGCGCCGTCGGAACGCGGCCCCAACGCGCCCAATTTCGACCCGCGCTACCGGTTCGAGACGTTCGTCGTCGGCAAGGCGAACGAGGTCGCGGCGACCGCCGCGCGGACGCTCGCGACCTCGCCGACCGTCGGCTTCAATCCGCTTTTCATTCACGGCGGCACCGGCCGCGGCAAGACTCACCTGCTGCACGCGATCGGCCACACGTTCCTTACCCACAATCGCGGCGCTCACGTGGTGTCGATGTCGGCCGAGAAGTTCATGGTCGAATTCATCCGCGCGCTGAAGGACAACGACACGATCGGCTTCAAGCAGCGCTTGAGGAACGCCGACCTGCTGTTGATCGACGACGTGCAGTTCATCGCCGGCAAGGATTCGACGCAGGAGGAATTCTTCCACACGATGAACGAAATCATCACCGCCGGACGGCGGCTGGTGATCACGTCCGACCGCGCGCCGCAGGACCTCGACGGGATTGCGCCGCGAATCCTGTCGCGCCTGTCGTGGGGACTCGTCGCCGACATCAACGCGGCGGACTATGAGCTTCGCTTCAACATCATCGTCGCCAAGCTCGAGGCGCTGCCAGGGGTGGAGATGCCGCGGCCGGTGATCGATTTCCTGGCGCGGCGCGTGACCTCCTCGGTGCGCGAGCTCGAGGGCGCGCTCAACCGCATCGGCGCTTATGCGATGATGACCGGCCGGCCGATCGACGTGGCGTTCGTCGAGGAAGTGCTGGCCAACGTGCTCCGCGCCAACCAGCGCCGCATCTCGATCGACGAAATCCAGACGCAGGTCGCCGAGCATTACCGCATCCGCAAGGCCGAGATGACGTCGGCACGGCGGGCGCGCGAGGTCGCGCGGCCACGCCAGGTCGCGATGTATCTGTCGAAGCAGCTGACCCCGAAGTCGCTGCCCGACATCGGCCGGCGCTTCGGCGGGCGCGATCACACCACCGTCATCCATGCGGTTCGCCAGATCGAAAAGCTGCGCGCGAGCGACGCCGAGCTCGACGCCGACATCCGCCTGTTGACCCGCCAGCTCGAAGGCTAGGGGAGGGATTTCGGCTGTCCCGAGACGGCCGAAAGGAAAGGGCCCGCCGGAGACGATCCGACGGGCCCTTCTCTTTATGCGCGGAGCGAAGCGGTCAGGCCCGCGGACGCGACGGGATGGTAATCTTCACCGTCTCCCCGCTCTGTCCCGGGAATCCGGTGAACATCGCCTCGACCAGCCCCGGAAGCAGGACGTCGAGCCGGTTGCTCTCCGAGCGGGCCTGGGCGCGGCCGTCGAACAGCGGCTGATTGGACCCGGCGCGGCGGATGTGGAGGTCGATCTGGCTGTGATATTCGACATAGCTGTCGACCCCGCCGCGATACCAGAACGGATCGTTCCACCCGTAATAGAAGGCCGATCGGAAGCCGTACCGCGGGTAATAAAAGGACGGGCCGAAGAACGGGTCGTAGAAGCGGCTGCGGTAGAATGGGTCCTCGACGACGCGGACCTGGCCGTTGTCGACCCCGTAACCGAACTGCACGAGCATGTTCGCGCTCTGCGGGCTCGACGCCGGCGTGTAGCCGCGCGCCTGGAGCTGCTGCGCGACCAGGCCGGCATAGCGCTGGAATTCGAGACCGCCGTTCGCGGCCATTCCGTCACCGGGGACGACGAAGAACGTCTGGCCCTGCGGCGCGGGCATCGCCTGGTAGCGCGAGACCACCGTGTTGAGCGATGAGGCGCAGGCCGAAAGGCCGAGCGCGGCCACACCGAGCAGCGCGGCGGCGGCAAATTTCTTGATACGCATGACTACTATCCCTTCGAGTCGGGAAAAATCGTTGTTACCCCGAGGGATATAGCATCGGCGCCGGTGAACTGTCGATGAAGCGGACTACTGGCGCGACAAACCGACGGCCCGATACGCCTCGGCCAGCGTCGGCGCCGCAAGCCCGCGCGCGCGTTCGGCGCCGGCGGCGAGAATCCGGTCTATCTCGGCGGGATCGCCGCGCAGCTCGTCCAAGCGTGTTCTCAGCGGCGCGAGCAACGCGACCAGGGCGTCGCCGAGCGCCGGCTTGAACTGGCCGAACCCCTGTCCGGCGAAACGGGCCAGCACCTGCTCGACGCTCTCGCCTGTGACCGCTGCATAAATGCCGACGAGGTTGGCCGCTTCGGGGCGGTCGTCGAGACGTTTCGGATCGTCGGGCAGCGGCTCGGGGTCGGTCTTGGCCTTGCGCACCTTCTGCACGACCAGATCGTCGCTGTCGGTGAGGTTGATTCGGCTCATGTCCGACGGGTCGGACTTGGACATTTTCGAGCGGCCGTCGCGCAGGCTCATCACCCGCGCCGCGGCGCCGCCGCCGATATACGGCTCGGGCGGGACGAACAGCTCGACGTCGAAATCGGTGTTGAACTTGATCGCAATGTCGCGCGCCAGCTCGATATGCTGCTTCTGGTCCTCGCCCACGGGCACGTGGGTCGCGCGATAGACCAGGACGTCCGCGGCCTGCAGGACCGGATAGGTGTAGAGGCCGACGCTGGCGCCCTCGCGGCTCTTGCCCGACTTCTCCTTGAACTGGGTCATCCGGTTCAGCCAGCCGACCCGGGCGGTGCACTGGAGCAGCCAGGCCAGCTCGGCGTGGGCGGGGATCGCGCTCTGCGCGAACAAAGTCGACCGGGCCGGGTCGATCCCGCTGGCGATGAGGGCCGCCGCCATCTCGCGGACGTTCTCGCGCAATTGCCGGGGCTCGACGTCGATCGTCAGCGCGTGGAGGTCGGCGAGGAAGAACAGGCATTCGACCTCGTCCTGCATCCGGACCCAGCGCAGGATCGCGCCGAGCAGGTTGCCGAGGTGCAGGCCGCCGGTCGGCTGGATGCCCGAGACGACCCTGGCCGTCTGTTGGTCAACCTGCATCGCCTTAGGGCCTCCCGCGCCGGAGCAATGACTTGAACCCTTCCTTGTCGGTGCCGCCGAGGACCCAGACCAGCGGGAAATAGACGAGCATGCCGCCGCCGACCACCGCGATGACCCCGGCGAGCCGGTGGCCGAGCGAGCCGACGAACCATCCCGACAGCAAGGTCCGGATCGCAACCAGCGCCGCGACCATCGCCAGGCCGGCGATCAGCTGCCGCGCCACGCGCGAAGCGAGCCAGCCTTCGATCCGGAAATGGCCGCGGCGGTGCAGGATCACGTAGAGGATCGTGCAGTTCAGCCACGAGCTGATGACGACTGCCGCGGCGAGCCCGCCGATGCCGAACGGCGGGATCAGCGCGAAGTTGAGGATGATGTTGGCGATCAGCACGGCGACCGCGATCTTGACCGGGGTCGCGGTGTCGCGCCGCGCGTAAAAGCCCGGGGTCAGCACCTTGACCAGCACATAGGCCGGAAGCCCGAGCGCGATGATCGACAGGGTCAGCGCCGTGTAATGCGCGTCGCGGGCATTGAACCGGCCGGCCTCGAAGATCGCCGAGACCAGCGGCAAAGCGGCGGCGGCCAGCGCCAGCGCTGCGGGCAGGCACAGGAACATCGCGAGCTCGGCGGCCTGGCCCTGGACGCGCGCCGCCTTGTCGGCCTCGTTGGCGTCGACGTGGCGGCTGACCTGCGGCAGGATCGCGGTGCCGATCGCCGCCCCGATCACGCCCAGCGGCAGCTGGTTGAGCCGGTCGGCATAGTTGAACCAGCTGACCGCGCCAGTGCCGATGCGGGCGAGGAAGAAGGTGTCGATGAATACGCTCACCTGGTAGACGCCGGCGCCGAGCGTCGCGGGGAGCACGACGCGGATGAATTGCCGGACTCCGGGCGTGAGCCGCGGCCGGCGCATCTTGAGCACGATCCCGGCGCGCTTGCAGGCGGCGAGCAGCAGGCCGAGCTGGAGGACGCCGCCGGCGGTCACGCCCACGGCGACCGCCGTCGCGGTAGCCGGCCCGCCATCGCGCACCAGGATCAGCGCGCTGAGCATGGCGAGGTTGAGCAATGCCGGCGCGAACGCCGCCGCGGTGAAACGCGAGATGCTGTTGAGGATGCCCGAGTACAAGGAAACGAGGCTGATCAGCAGCAGGTAAGGGAAGGTGATGCGTGTCAGCAGCGTCCCGAAGGCCAACTGATCGCCGTGCCAACCGGTGATCGCCCAGACAAAGGGCTTCATGAAGACAATGAAGATAAGGGTGAACAGGATCAGGGTCGGCAGGAAGACCGCGAAAACCTCTTCGGAGAATTTGCGCGCCTCGCCTTCGCCGCCCGACTGAAGCCGCTGGCTGTAGAGCGGCACGAACCCCGCCGAGAACGCGCCTTCGCCGAACAGCCGGCGGAAGGTGTTGGGCAGCCGGAAAGCGACGTAGAAAGCGTCGGTGTAGAAGCCCGCGCCGAGCACGCGGGCCATCAGCATCTCGCGCGCGAAGCCGGCGATCCGGCTGATCATCGTCAGCCCACCGATGGTGGTCGTGGCCTTGTGCAGGTTCATGCGCCGCCCGGCCGCGACGGGTTCACTCTTGCGGCGGCGTATCGGCGGCGGGCTGCTCGCCCGAGCCATTGCCTTCGCCCTGGCCTTGCTGCTGCGCCGCCTGGAGCTGGGCGACATAGGCCGCGCCGAAGTCGATCGGGTCGAGCAGCAGCGGCGGGAAGCCGGTGTTCGAAATGGCGTCGGCGACGATCTGGCGGGCGAACGGGAACAGCAGGCGCGGGGCCTCGACAAGCAGCAGCGGGCCCAATGCCTCCTCGGGCACGCCGCGCAGCCCGAGCAGGCCGGCGTAGCTGAGGTCGACGACGAAATGGACGCCGTTCTCCGAACGGGCCGTCACCTCGATCTTGAGCGCGACCTCGTGCACGTCCTCGCCCGGCTTTTCGACGTTGATCTGGAACTGGACGTCGAGGCTCGGCTGGTTTTGCCATTGAAAGACTTGCGGCGAGCTCGGATTCTCGACCGAAAAGTCCTTGATGTACTGGGCAAGTATGGAAACCTGCGGCTCGTTTCCGGGCTCGGCGGAGCCATTGCCGCCGCTCGTCGAATCCTGGTCCGCCATTATGCTGTCCTTGCAAACTTGTGCTGTCGTGGAGAGCCGCGCGGAGCGCGGCGCGTTGCGGGCGTGCGCCTAGCAGCCGCAATAATGGGGCGCAATGCCGGGCTCGTGCGTTGGCGGTGATGGAACTTTTAAGCACCGCGCACTATGTTCAGCGCAACTGAGGCACTGGAAACCATAGCGTGACCGTCATCGTCATCCTTGCGCTGGTCGCATTGTTCATCGGCTTGCGCCTGTACAGCGTGCTCGGCGAGCGCACCGGGCACGAGCAGCAGCCGATTCTGAAGCCCGCCGACCCCGATGCGCGGGTCGAGGCGCGGCCAGCACCTGCACCGGCGCCGCCGCAGAGCGCGGCCGAAGCCGGCGACCTCGCCTTTCTGCCGACCGCCGGCCCTGGGGTCCGGGCGGTGCTCGCAGCCGACCCGGCATTCGACGTCGCGCGCTTCATCGAGGGCGCGAAGGCGGCTTACCGGATGATCCTCGAGGCGTTCTGGAAGGGCGATCTCGATGCCGTTCGCGGCCATGTCGACGACCACGTGTTCGAAACCTTCTCGGCGGCGGTCGCGCAGCGCGAAAAGGACGGGCTGGCGCTCGACAATCGCCTCGTGGCGATCGAGCAGGCGGTGATTTCCGAGGCGGCCGTCGATCATGGAATCACCGTCCTGACCGTGCGGTTCGAGGCCGACATCGCCGCCGTCACCCGCAATGCGGCGGGCGAGGTGGTGGCCGGCTCGCTCAGCGATGCGATCCAGACCCGCGACCTTTGGACCTTCCGCCGCGACATCGCCTCGAGCGACCCGAACTGGTTGCTGATCGAAACCGACGAAGAAGAGTGAGGCTCCTTGCTCGCGCGGCGCTTGCCGCGTCCCTTGCCTTAGTCTCCGCCTGCGCGACCAGGCCGGTCCCGACCCCCGAGGTTCCGGCGCCCGCGCCGCCGCCTCCGGTCCGCCCGCCGGCCCCGCGGCCCGTTCCGCCGGCGCCTCCGCCGGTCACGGCGCCCAACGCGCGCCTCGCCGGGGTGAGCCTCGAACAGCCCAAGGTGCTGCGGCCAGATCAAGCCGCGCGAGCACTCGCGGCCTTTCGACTGAGCTGCCCGGCGCTGATGCGGCGGACCGACCAGTCGCAGCTGACCGCGCCCGGCGACTGGAACGCGGTGTGCACCGAAGCGGCGTCGCTCGACCCGGCCTATGCGCCGGGATTCTTCTACTATCGCTTCGACTGGACGCGGGTTGCCTACGGCGACGCGTTCGCGACCGGCTATTACGAGCCCGAGATCGAGGGCTCGCGCGTGCCGCTGCCCGGCTATGTCCCGCTCTATCGTGTGCCGACCGACCTGATCCGCTGCACCAAGCCCGACGGCAGCAGCGGCCGCGGACGCATCGACCAGACTGGCGCCTGCACACTCTATTTCACCCGCGCCGAAATCGAGGACGGCATGCTCGCCGGACGGGGTCTCGAGCTGGCCTGGGCGAAGGACGCGGTCGACCTATTCTTCCTCGAAATTCAGGGGTCGGGGCGAATCCGCCTTCCCGACGGAACCGTGTTGCGCGTCGGCTACGCGGGCCAGAACGGCCGCGACTATGTCCCGATCGGCCGGCTGTTGCGCGAGCGCGGGATCCTGCCGCCCGGCGGCGCAAGCATGCAGGCGATCAAGGACTGGATTCGCGCGCATCCGGAGGAAGGCAAGGCGCTGATGCGCGAGAACCTGTCCTATGTGTTCTTCAAGGAGCTGACCGGCCCGGGACCGCTCGGCGCGCTGGGCGTGCCGGTGACGCCGCAGACCACCGTGGCGGCCGACCCCAAGTTCGCCCCGCTCGGCGCGCCGGTGTTCCTGACCCTCGACCGGCCGGAAGCGACCGGCCTGTGGGTCGCGCAGGACACCGGCGGCGCGATCAAGGGTGCCAACCGGTTCGACACCTTCTGGGGTGCGGGCGCTCAGGCCGTGGCCATCGCCGGCGGCATGTCGGCGTCGGGCAAGGCGCTGATCCTGCTGCCGAAAGGCGTGGCGCTGCGTGCGCCAGCTCAGCCCTGACGAGGCGGCGCTGTGGCAGAAGGTCGCGGCGACCATCCGGCCCCTGTCGCGCGAACCGGTTGATCCATCCCCGGAACCCGCGAAGGCGATGCGGGCGGGCCGGTCACCTGCGCCACGCCTCGTCAATCAGGCGCCGTCGCACCGCCCTCGGGCGCTGCAAGACTCGACTCTCGACGGCACCTGGGACCGGCGCCTTGGCTCGGGGACGGTCGAGCCCGACCGCATCGTCGACCTCCATGGGCTGACCCTTGACGGCGCCTGGCAGGCGATCGACCGCGCGCTCGAGCAAGCGATCGGCGCGGGCGAGCGGGTCATTCTGCTGATCACCGGCCACCATCGGCCGGGCGATCCGCCGGTCGCGCGCGGCCGCATCCGCGCCGCCGTGCACGACTGGCTGGCCGCGTCGCGCCATGCGCCCTCGATCGCCGCGGTCAGGGGCGCGCATCGGCGCCACGGCGGGGGCGGGAGCCTCTACCTCGTCCTCCGCCGCCGCTGACGCTTTCTTAACCGGTCTCATTTAACGCGGGCAGGTAGGCGAGCATGCGATCGCGCGGGGCACCAACTTACCGATGAAAGCAGGAACGGCCCAGAAATTCAGCAACGCGATCCTGTCGTGTGCGGCCGGTCTTGCGTCTTTCCTGTTCTCGCTGACCGCGCTGCTCTACATCACCGAGCTCAACGAGAAGATCCTCGCCGCGCTCGCGGCCGGGGTGTTCTGCCTGCTGATCAGCTACATCGCCTCGGAGCGGCCGAACAGCGAAAGCGCCCGCGCGCTCGCCGCGCTCGGCGACCGGCTGCTCGCGGTCGAGGACGGCGACCTGATCTCGCCGGCGCCGCCCGCGGTACGGCGGCTGATGCCCAAGCTCGCCGCCGCGGTCGACACCTTGTTCGCGGAGGTTCGCGCGTCGATCGAGAACGCCCACGCGCTCGGCATGTACGATCCGGTGACGTCGCTTCCCAACCGCCTGCATTTCCGCTCCGAAGCCGACAAGCTGCTCGGCGAGGCCGCCAACGGGACCAGGTCGGCGATGCTGTTCGTCGACCTCGACCGCTTCAAGATGGTCAACGACAGCCTCGGCCACGCCCGCGGCGACCAGCTGCTGATCATGGTCGCCAACCGCCTGCGGGTGGTGGTCAACGCCGAGTTCACGGGCAACGCCAAGGGCCGCCCGCTGCTCGCCCGGCTCGCCGGCGACGAGTTCACGATGTTCTTCCCGCTGATCGAGTCGACGGACGAGATCGAGCGCGTCGCCCGCCGGGTCGCGGTCGCGATCGCGGAGCCGTTCGAGCTGTCCGCCCACAGCGTCGACATCGGCGCCTCGATCGGCGTGGCGATTTCGCCCGATCACGGCACGAGCGTCGAATCGCTGATGCGCGCCGCCGACATCGCCATGTATCGCGCCAAGTCGAGCGGCGGCGGCCAGCATTGCCTGTTCAACGCCGACCTCGCCGCCGAGCACCAGCAGAAGGTCGAGACCGAAAAGGCGCTGACCGAAGCGGTCCAGCGCGACGAGTTCCTGCTCGCCTTCCAGCCCCAGCTCAGCCTCGTCACCGGCGAGCTGGCCGGGGCCGAAGCGCTGCTGCGGTGGAACCATCCGCGCGATGGATTGCGCCTGCCCGCGACCTTCATTCCGGTCGCGGAGAAGACCGGCCTCATCTCCGAAATCGGCGACTGGGTCCTGGGCGACGTCGCCGTATCGCTCGGCGCGTGGCACCGCGAAGGCTTCAGCGGCCGGCTGGCGTTCAACATCAGCCCCCGCCAGGTCGAGCGCCCGGACTTCTTCCTGAAGGTCCGGCAGGCGTTCGCGGACGCCGAAGTGCCGCTGTCGCTGATCGAGCTCGAGTTCACCGAAAGCGCCGCGATGGAAGTGGGCGAGAGCGTGCTCGCCGAGATCGCGGCGCTGCGCGACGACGGCGCGCGCATCGCGATCGACGACTTCGGGACCGGTTATTCGAACCTTGCACGGCTGCGCTCGATGCCGCTCGATCGGGTCAAGCTCGATCCGTCGCTGATCGCCGACATCGAAACGTCGGAGAAGGCGCGCGTCATCGTCCAGGCCGTGATCCAGCTGATCAAGGGCGTCGAATGCGAAGTGGTCGCCGAGGCGGTCGAGACCGCCGCCCAGGCCGACATCCTCCGCGCGATGGGCTGCGACACCGTCCAGGGCTTCGTCTTCGCCCACCCGATGTTCGAGGACGATTTCCTCGCCTGGATCGACAACGCCGCGTCCGGCGCGCAGTCGGTGGCGTAAACTCACACCACACCGCTCATCCTGAGCAGGCACTGAGTAAGCGAAGCGCATCGAAGACACGTATCGAAGGACGTCCTTCGATACGCCGTTTCGACAAGCTCAACGGCTACTCAGGATGAGCGGGTTTCAAGACGTTCCGCACAACCCGCTCGTAAATCCGCGATAGCGCCTCGATGTCGGCAACGCCCGCGCTTTCGTCGAGCTTGTGCATGGTCGCGTTGGGCAGGCCGAAATCAACGACCGGGCACAACTGGATCAGGAACCGGCCGTCGGACGTGCCGCCGCTGGTCGACAGGTCCGGGGCGATGCCGATCTCCTCTGCGATCGCTTCGACCACCACATCGAACAGCCGCCCGGGTGGCGTCAGGAAGGCTTCGCCCGAAATGCGCGCGCGAACCTTGGCGCGCGGCGCCTCGCGCTCGGCGATCTCCTCGACCATGCGCACCAGGTCCGCGCCGCGTTGCAGGTCGTTGAAGCGGATGTTGAGCTGGGCCGTCGCCGAGCCCGGGATGACGTTGCTGGCGTGAGTCGGCGTTTCGATGCCGGTGAACTCGAGGTTGGATGGCGGGAAGGCGTCGGTGCCGTCGTCGAGATGCACCGCGTCGAGCGCGGCGATGACGCGGGCGAGGGGCGGGACCGGGTTGGTCGCGCGGTGCGGGTAGGCGACGTGGCCCTGCACGCCGGGGACGTCGATCCACATGTTGACCGAGCCGCGGCGGCCGATCTTGACCGTGTCGCCCAAGCGATCGACCGAGGTCGGCTCGCCGATCAGGACCATGTCCGGGCGGATGGCGCGCTCGTTCAGCCAGTCGATGATCCGCGGCGTCCCGTAGGTCGCGTAGCCTTCCTCGTCGCCGGTGATCAGCAGCGACAGGGTGCCGCCGGTCTCGCCGAGCCGCGAGACCGCGGCGACATAGGCCGCGATCGCGCTCTTCATGTCGTTCGCGCCGCGCCCCACCAGCCGCCCGTCGACGATCTCGCCGGCGAACGGATCGACGCTCCACCCGTCGCCGGGCGGGACCACGTCGAGATGGCCGGCGAAGCCGAAGTGCGGCGCCCCCGATCCGCGGATCGCGACCATGTTCTCGGTCGGCCCGTCGGGGGGCTCGCCGAGCACCCACCGGTGGCAGGTGAAGCCGAGCGGAGCCAGCGCGGCCTCCAGCACGTCGAACACCGCGCCCCTGGCCGGAGTCACGCTCGGGCAGTTGATTAGCTGGCGCGCAAGCGCAATGGCGTCGATCGACATTGACGCCGCCTAGCAAAGGAAGCCTGCATGCCCAAGCTGGACCTAGACGCGATCGAGCAGGTCAACCGCACCGGTTATCCACCGCCGTTCGACCGCGACGTGCAGGGGCGTTGGTACCGCCGGCTTGGAACGGCCGCGGGAATGACCGACTTCGGCGCCAGCCATGTCGTGTTGAAGCCCGGCGCCTGGTCGTCGCAGCGCCATTGGCACGACGGCGAGGACGAGTTCCTGGTGATGCTCGACGGCGAGGCAGTGCTGGTCGAGGATGAGGGCTCGACGGTCCTCCGCGCCGGCGATTGCGCGGCCTGGCCCAAGGGCAGCACCAATGGCCATCACCTGCGCAACGAGAGCGGGCGCGACTGCACGTTCGTCGTCGTCGGCGGCGGCACCAACACCGGCGGCGGCTATTCCGACATCGACATGCTGTTCACCGCCGACAACCGCTACGTCCACAAGAACGGCGCGGCGTACTAATCCCTCTCCCCTCGAGGGAGAGGGTCGACTCGCGCGCAGCGCGAGCGGGGTGAGGGAGCGTCGTCCGTCCTGCCCTCACCCTTGCGCTGCTTCGCGGCTCCCTCCCTCTCCCTCGCGGGGAGAGGGACTCACGCCGCCGCGCCGACCTCATAGGCGTCGATCACCCACGGCTCGTCCTGCGCCTTGTCGATCCATTCGCTGACGTGCGGCTGCGACAGCACCGCTTTCATGTACACGCGAGCGAACGACGGAAGGCCGACGCCGTAGGTGATGAAGCGCGTCACGACCGGCGCGAACATCATGTCGGCCGCGCACCAGTCACCGAACAGGAAGTCGCCGGTGCCGCCGAACCGCGCGCGGGCCTGGGCCCACAGCTGCATGATGCGGTCGATCTCGTCCCTGACCGGGTCGCTGATGGGCTTGGCGGGATAGCTCTTGCGGACGTTCATCGGCAGCTCGCGGCGCAGGTTCGAGAAGCTCGAGTGCATCTCGGCGGCCATCGACCGCGCCATGCCGCGCGCGTCCTCCTTCGCCGGCCAGTAAAGGTCGCGGCCGACGCGGTCGGCGAGGAACTCGACGATCGCCAGGCTGTCCCACACGACGCAGTCCCCGTCCCACAGGATCGGCACCTTGCCGAGCGACGGGGCGAACTCGTCGCCTTCGCGGCGTTTCTCCCACTCGGCGTCGAACATCGGCACGACCAGCTCCTCGAACTCCTCGCCCGATTGCTTGCACGCGAGCCAGCCGCGCATCGACCAGCTCGAATAAGCGCGATTGCCGATGATCAGCTTGAGCAAGCTTGAGCTCCCTAGGTTGTGGCCGCTTCGAGGATCGCCGTTCGTAACTCGCCGATGCCGCTACCCGTTTCGCTCGACGTGGTGAAGATTGCCGGATGCGCGGCGGGATGCTTCGCGGCCTCGGCGGCGACGCCTTCAAAGATGCGGCCGAGGCCCGAAGGTTTCACCTTGTCGGCCTTGGTCAGCACGACATGATAGCTGATCGCGGCCTCGTCGAGCATGCGCATCATCTCGCGGTCGACGTCCTTGAGGCCGTGGCGCGAGTCGACCAGCACCAGCGCGCGCTTGAGCACCGCCCGGCCGCGCAGATAGTCGGTGATCAGCTTGCGCCAGCGCTTGACCAGGTCCTTCGGCGCTTCGGCAAAGCCGTAGCCCGGCATGTCGACCAGCCGCAGCTGAATCGGCTCGCCGACGTCGAAGAAATTGAGCTCCTGCGTCCGGCCCGGCGTGTTCGACGTCCGCGCCAGCCCCTTGCGGTTGGTCAAGGCGTTGAGGAGCGCGCTCTTGCCGACGTTCGAGCGCCCGGCGAACGCGATTTCCGGAAA
>DASTID010000028.1:0-3044 GCA_035717905.1 Sphingomicrobium sp.
CCCAACGCCCAGTCCGGCTGCGGCTGCGGGTCGAGCTTTTCGGTCTAGCGCCAAGCGGCTAGGGCGAGGCCCGCATGAAGCTCGCCACCTTCAACCTCAACGGAATCCGCGCGCGGCTGCCGCGCCTGGTCGAATGGCTCGCGCGCGAGCAGCCCGACGTCGTCTGCCTTCAGGAGCTAAAGTGCGCCGACGAAGCGCTGCCAATCGCCGACATCGAGGCGACCGGCTACGGCGCAGTGTGGCACGGCCAGAAGGGCTTCAACGGCGTCGCCATCCTCGCCAAAGGGCAAACCCCGGCGCTGCGCCGCGTGGGGCTTCCGGGTGACCCGGACGACAGCCACAGCCGCTATATCGAGGCCGAGATCCAGGGGCTGGTCGTCGGTTCGCTCTATCTCCCCAACGGCAATCCGGTCGGCACCGAGAAATTTGCCTACAAGCTCGCGTGGATGGAGCGGATGGCCGCCCACGCGCTCGAGCTGCTGGCCGAGGAGCGGCCGGTGGTGCTCGCCGGCGATTGGAACGTGGTGCCCGAGGACCGCGACGTCTTTTCGGCCAAGGCCACCGCGCACGACGCGCTGCTCCAGCCCGAAACCCGGGCCGCGTGGCGGCGCATCCTCCACCAGGGCTGGACCGACGCGCTGCGGATGCTGCACCCGACCGAGGAGCGGCTCTACACCTTCTGGGATTACACCGCGGGCTGCTGGCAGCGCGACGCGGGCTTCCGGATCGACCATCTGCTCTGCTCGCCCGAAGCCGCCGACCGGCTGCGCGGCGCCGGCGTCGACAAATGGGCGCGCGCGCAGGAGAAAGCGAGCGACCACGCACCGACATGGGTGGAGCTGAGCTGAGTACCCCGGCGAAGGCCGGGGCCCAGGAGCCCGCAAGGGCTGCAGTCTTATAAGTGACGCGCTGACGCGCGCCTGGGCCCCGGCCTTCGCCGGGGAACTACAATGCCTTCTCAAAAATCCTGTATCTGTGATTGACCCGCGCGCCGGGCAGCTCGGCGATCGACAGCATCCCCTTGTTGTCCTCGAGGATCCAGCCGAACTCGCCCACCTCGACGCCGAACTTGCCGACCGCGTCGCGTCGGGTGAACTCGATCAGCATGAAGGCGAGCTGGCTCGCCAGCCGCGACTGGTGGAGCTTCTTGGCGACGCCCATCAGCGGCACTCGCGCGCGCCTCGTCTTCGGCCTTCTCAGCCGCCACAGCAGCTTCGCCCAGCCGAACGGGAACAGCTCGCCGTTCAAGTCGCGGATCAGCTCGTTGATGTCGGGCAGCGTAATCATGAAGGCGACCGGCTCGCCGTCATATTCCGCGATCCGCACCAGCTCGTTGTAGATGATCGGCTTGAGCTTCTTCCCGGCGTAGGCGATCTCGCTTTCGGTCAGCGGGACATAGCCCCAGTTGTTCGACCAGGCGTCGTTGAACAGGTTGAGGATCACCCGCGCTTCCTCGGCGAACCGGCTCTTGTCGACCTGGCGGATGCGGATGCGCGGGTTGCGCTCGCCCATCGCGATCAGGCGGTTGATTTTGGGGTCGTCCCAGTGCGCGATGTCGACCTCGTAGGTCAGCAGGTCCTTGGCCTTGCCGTAGCCCGCCGCCTCGATCCACGCGTCATATTCGGGCTTGTGATGGCCCATCATCACCGTCGGCGGTTCGTGAAAGCCCTCGATCTCCAGGCCTGGCTCGTCCCAGATCGATAGGCTGACGGGGCCGAGCGCGCGGGTCATGCCCTGCTCGCGCAACCACTCCTCGGCCCGCGCGATCAGTGCCGCGGCCGCCTGCCCGTCGAGCGCCTCGAACATGCCCCACTGGCCGGTCCCCTGGCCCATATGCTGCTGCACCAGCTCGTCGACCTGCGCGCTGATCCGGCCGACCACCTTGCCGGCGCGGGTCGCGAGCCAGAGCTGCGCCTTGGCATGCTCGAACCACGGATTCTTGCCGGGGGTGATGAGGCCGTGGACCTCGTCCTTGAGCGGCGGCACCCAGGCCGGGTCGTTCCTGTACACGTCCCACGCGAAGTCGACGAAGGCCTTGCGGTCTTGTTTGGTCTCGACCGGACGGACGATCACGGGCGCGGCGTTCATGGCAGCCGGCTAGCCTCTCGCCGCGTTCAGCGCCAGTGAAGCCTGTAATCGCCACGATGCGGCCACTATCTCATAGCAAACGCGTCCGTTCAGCAAAGACCATGACCGACACAGCGATCCTCGAGCGCACGACGCCTGTCGCCCCCGGCGCGCAGGCGCCCGCGCGCGCCAGCGACGACGCGGCGATGCTCAAGGCCGCCGCGAACCTGACGCGCGACCTCAATGCGCCCGACGCGCGCATTTACTGGGCGGACATGCTCGGCTCGGCCCTCGTCGGCTATGCGGCGCTGTCCGCAGCGATGCTGGTCCGCCCCACATGGATGGCGGTTGCGGCCGGCGTCATCGCGGTCCTCGCGCTCTACCGCGCGGGATCGTTCATTCACGAGCTGACGCACATCAAGAAAGGCGCGGTCACGGGCTTCCGCTTCGTCTGGAACCTCGTCGTCGGCGTGCCGCTGCTGGTGCCGAGCTTCATGTACGAGGGTGTCCACAACCAGCATCACGCCAAGCGCTATTACGGGACGGCCGACGACCCCGAATATCTGCCGCTGGCGCTTATGCACCCGTGGACCCTGCCGCTGTTTCTCATCGCCGCCGCGCTGGCGCCGGTCGGTATGCTGATCCGCTTCGCGATCCTCGCCCCGCTTTCGCTGATCTGGCCGAGGCTGCGCGCGGTCGTCGTCGGCCGTTATTCGGGGCTGCAGATCAACCCGAAATTCGTGCGGCCGAAGCCCGAAGGCGCGTTCGCGCGCGACTGGGCGTGGCAGGAAGCGGCCGCGAGCATCTGGGCGATCGCGCTGCTGGCGCTGGTCGCAACCGGCGTGATTCCGCTGCGCGAATTCCTGATCTTCCTCGGCATCTCGGCCGGCGTCATGTTCCTCAACCAGGTGCGCACGCTAGTCGCGCATCTGTGGGAGAATGACGGCGAGCCGATGAGCGTCACCGCGCAATTCCTC
>DASTID010000029.1:0-5386 GCA_035717905.1 Sphingomicrobium sp.
CGCGCGGCCTCGCGCGGCATGCGCGCCAGCACTTCGCCGGCCTCGATCGTCTGCCCGTCCTCGACCGCGACGATGGCGCCGGCGGCGAGGCGATAGACGCCAGCTTCCGAATCCTTCTTGCCGGTCAGCGTCAAGCGCGGGTGGAGCGTGTCTTTCTTCGACTTGGCGTTGTCGTCCGTCACCACGCGCTGGGTGATGCCGGTCGATTCGTCGACCTGCTCGGTCATCGTCCGGTTCTCGATCAGGTCCTGGTACTTTACCGTACCGGCCTTCTCCGTGATCACCGGGCTGAACGACGGATCCCACTCGGCGATGCGGTCGCCGCGGCTGACGATATGGCCGCTCTCGCACAGCAAATGCGCGCCATAGGGCACGCGGTGGGTCGACAGCTCGCGACCGTCCATGTCGAGGATTGCGATTTCGCCCGAGCGCGACAGCGACAGGTGCCGGCCGCGCGGGTCCATGATGGTCGGCATGTCGCGCAGCTCGATCGTACCGTCGACCGGCGATTCGAGGTTCGACTGCTCGTTCAGCTGGGCCGCGCCGCCGATGTGGAAGGTCCGCATCGTCAGCTGGGTGCCCGGCTCACCGATCGACTGCGCGGCGATCACGCCGACCGCCTCGCCGATGTTGACCGGCGTTCCGCGCGCGAGGTCGCGGCCGTAGCATTTGGCGCACACGCCCTGCTTCGACGCGCAGATCAGCGGCGAGCGGATCTTGACGCCCTGGACGCCGATCTCGTCGATCCTGGCGACCATGGCCTCGTCGAGCAGCTCGCCCTCGGCGATGACGACGTCGCCGCTCTTAGGATCGACGATGTCCTCGGCGGTCGTGCGGCCGAGGATGCGCTCGGGAAGCGACGCGATGGTCGCGCCGCCCTGGACGATCGCCCGCATCTCGAGCGCTCGGTCGGTGCCGCAATCCTCCTCGATGATCACCGCGTCCTGCGACACGTCGACCAGGCGGCGGGTCAGATAGCCCGAGTTCGCCGTCTTGAGCGCCGTGTCGGCGAGGCCCTTGCGAGCGCCGTGGGTCGAGTTGAAATATTCAAGGACGGTCAGGCCTTCCTTGAAGTTGGAGATGATCGGAGTCTCGATGATCTCGCCCGACGGCTTGGCCATCAGGCCGCGCATCCCGGCGAGCTGCTTGATCTGCGCCTGGCTGCCGCGGGCGCCCGAGTGCGCCATCATGTAGATCGAGTTCAGGTCCGCCTCGCGCCCGTCGGGCCGCTTCGGCGTGGCCGAAATCTCCTTCATCATCGCGGTCGCGACCTGGTCGCCGCAGCGCGACCAGGCGTCGATCACCTTGTTGTACTTTTCCTGCTGGGTGATCAGGCCGTCCTGGTACTGCTGCTCGTAATCCTTCACGAGCGTGCGGGTCTCGGCGACCAGCTCCTCCTTGGCGTGCGGGATCACCATGTCGTCCTTGCCGAACGAGATGCCGGCCGCGAACGCATGGCGGAAGCCGAGCTGCATGATCGCGTCGGCGAACAGCACCGTCTCCTTCTGGCCGGTGTGGCGATAGACGATGTCGATGACGTCGCCGATCTCCTTCTTGGTCAGGACGCGGTTGACGGTCTCGAACGGCACCTTGTGGCTCTTCGGGAGCGTCTCGCCGAGGAGCATGCGGCCCGCCGTCGTCTCGAACCGCTTCATGTAGGTCTTGCCCTCCTCGTCCGTCTGCGGGACTCGGCTGACGATCCTGGTGTGCAGCGTGACCGCGCCGGCGGCGAGCGCCTGGTGAACCTCGGCCATGTCGCTGAGCATCATGTTCTCGCCGGGCTCACCCTCCTTCTCGAGGCTGAGATAATAGAGCCCGAGCACCATGTCCTGCGACGGGACGATGATCGGCTTGCCGTTGGCCGGCGAGAGGATGTTGTTGGTGCTCATCATCAGCACGCGCGCCTCGAGCTGGGCTTCGAGGCTCAGCGGCACGTGGACCGCCATCTGGTCGCCGTCGAAGTCGGCGTTGAACGCCGCGCAGACCAGCGGGTGCAGCTGGATCGCCTTGCCCTCGATCAGCACCGGCTCGAACGCCTGGATGCCGAGACGGTGGAGCGTCGGCGCGCGGTTGAGCAGCACCGGATGCTCGCGGATCACCTCGTCGAGGATGTCCCAGACTTCCTTGCGCTCTTTCTCGACCCACTTCTTGGCCTGCTTGAGCGTCATCGACAGGCCCTTGGCGTCGAGCCGCGAGTAGATGAACGGCTTGAACAGCTCCAAGGCCATCTTCTTCGGCAGGCCGCACTGGTGCAGCTTGAGCTCGGGACCGGTGACGATGACCGAGCGGCCGGAATAATCGACGCGCTTGCCGAGCAGGTTCTGGCGGAACCGGCCCTGCTTGCCCTTGAGCATGTCGGACAGCGACTTGAGCGGCCGCTTGTTGGCGCCGGTGATGGTGCGGCCGCGGCGGCCGTTGTCGAACAAGGCGTCGACCGCTTCCTGGAGCATGCGCTTCTCGTTGCGGACGATGATGTCCGGAGCGCGCAGCTCCATCAGCCGCTTCAGGCGGTTGTTGCGGTTGATCACGCGGCGGTAGAGGTCGTTGAGGTCCGAGGTCGCGAAGCGGCCGCCGTCGAGCGGCACCAGCGGGCGCAGCTCGGGCGGGATGACCGGGATCACTTCCAGGATCATCCACTCGGGGCGGTTGCCCGACTCGATGAAGCTCTCGACGACCTTCAGACGCTTGATGATCTTCTTGGGCTTCAGCTCCGACTTGGTCGTCGCCAGCTCTTCCTTGAGCGCCACCAGCTCGCTCTCGAGGTCGAGGTCGATCAGCATCTGCTTGACCGCCTCGGCGCCGATCCCGGCGGAAAAGGCGTCCTCGCCATATTCATCCTGCGCGGCGAGCAGCTCGTCCTCGGTCAGGAGCTGGTATTTCTCGAGCGCGGTCAGGCCCGGCTCGATCACCACATAGCTCTCGAAATAGAGGATTCGCTCGAGCTGCTTCAGCTGCATGTCGAGCAGCAGGCCGATGCGGCTCGGCAACGACTTCAGGAACCAGATGTGGGCGACCGGGGCGGCAAGCTCGATATGGCCCATGCGCTCGCGGCGGACCTTGGAGACGGTGACCTCGACGCCGCACTTCTCGCACACGATGCCTTTGTATTTCATGCGCTTGTACTTGCCGCACAGGCACTCGTAGTCCTTGATCGGACCGAAGATGCGCGCGCAGAACAGACCGTCGCGCTCGGGCTTGAACGTGCGATAGTTGATCGTCTCGGGCTTCTTGATCTCGCCGAACGACCAGCTGCGGATCTTGTCCGGCGAGGCGATGCCGATGCGGATCTCGTCAAAGGTCTCCGGCTTGGCGACCGGATTGGCGAAGGGGGTCAGTTCGTTCATGTTTCTCTACTCTTCCTTCAGCCCCTCTCCCGCCTGCGGGAGAGGGAGGGACCCGCCGCGTAAGCGGCGGGAGGGTGAGGGAGTGAAAGGCGCGGCCCCTCACCCCAACCCCTCTCCCGCGAGCGGGAGAGGGGCTTAGTTTCACTCGGCGGCCAGCGCGGTCGGTTCGGCGTTGGGGTCCTCGATGCTGTCGAGCTCGACGGAAAGGCCGAGCGAGCGCATCTCCTTGACCAGCACGTTGAAGCTCTCGGGGATGCCGGCCTCGAACGTGTCGTCGCCCTTGACGATCGCCTCATAGACCTTGGTCCGGCCGATCACGTCGTCCGACTTGACGGTCAGCATTTCCTGAAGCGTGTAGGCGGCGCCGTAAGCCTGGAGTGCCCACACCTCCATTTCGCCGAAGCGCTGCCCGCCGAACTGGGCCTTGCCGCCCAGTGGCTGCTGGGTGACCAGGCTGTACGGCCCGATCGAGCGCGCGTGGATCTTGTCGTCCACGAGGTGGTGGAGCTTGAGCATGTAGATGTAGCCCACCGTCACCTTGCGATCGAACGGATTGCCGGTGCGGCCGTCGAACAGGGTGACCTGGCCCGACGGATCGAGTCCCGCCTTTTCGAGCATCGCCGAGACGTCCGGCTCGCGCGCGCCGTCGAACACCGGAGTGCCCATCGGAACGCCGGCCGTGAGGTTCGCAGCGAGCTCGACCACGGCTTCGTCGTCGCGCGCGTCGATCTGCTTGGCGTACTGATTGCCGTAGATGTCCTTGAGCTTGGCGCGGATCTCTTTCGCATCCTTGCCGGCGAGCTCGCGCCCGCGCTCGTGGATGCCGTCGAGCATCTCCTGGATCTGCCGGCCAAGGCCGCGCGACGCCCAGCCGAGGTGGGTCTCGAAAATCTGGCCGACGTTCATCCGGCTCGGCACGCCCAATGGGTTGAGCACGATGTCGACCTGGGTCCCGTCCTCGAGGAACGGCATGTCCTCGATCGGCAGGATGCGGCTGATCACGCCCTTGTTGCCGTGGCGGCCGGCCATCTTGTCGCCCGGCTGGAGCTTGCGCTTCACCGCGACGAACACCTTGACCATCTTGAGCACGCCCGGCGGCAGCTCGTCGCCGCGCTCGAGCTTCTCGACGCGGTCCTCGAAGCGCCGGTTGATGGTGTTGATCGCCTCGTCATACTGGGCTTTGAGCGCCTCGATATCGGCCTGGCGCTTGTCGTCCTTGACCGCGATCTTCCACCATTCGTGGCGCTCCGCGCCCTCGAGCGCGTCCGCGTCGAGAGTCGAGCCCTTCTTGATGCCCTTGGGCGCCGCCGTGGCGGTCTGCTTCAGCAGCATCTCCTTCAATCGCGAGAAGGTGGCGCGGTTGAGGATTCCGCGCTCGTCGTCGGCGTCCTTCTTGAGCCGCTCCTTCTCCTCGGTCTGGATGGCGCGGGTGCGGTCGTCGATGTCGATTCCGTGGCGGTTGAACACGCGCACCTCGACCACCGTGCCCTGCACGCCCGGCGGCAGGCGCAGCGACGTGTCGCGCACGTCGGAGGCCTTCTCGCCGAAGATCGCGCGGAGCAGCTTCTCCTCCGGAGTCATCGGGCTTTCGCCCTTCGGCGTGATCTTGCCGACCAGGATGTCGCCCGGCTCGACCTCGGCGCCGATATAGACGATTCCCGCCTCGTCGAGGTTGCGCAGCGCTTCCTCGCCGACGTTGGGGATGTCGCGGGTGATGTCCTCGGGGCCCAGCTTGGTGTCGCGGGCCATGACCTCGAACTCCTCGATATGGATCGAGGTGAAGACGTCGTCCTTCACGATCCGCTCGGAGATCAGGATCGAGTCCTCGTAGTTGTAGCCGTTCCACGGCATGAACGCGACGAGCACGTTGCGGCCGAGCGCGAGCTCGCCGTACTCGGTCGACGGGCCGTCGGCGATGATCTCGCCCGCTTCGACCGAATTGCCGACCTTCACCAGCGGACGCTGGTTGATGCAGGTGTTCTGGTTCGACCGCTGGAACTTCATCAGCGTGTAGATGTCGACCCCGCTTTCGCCCGGCTTCA
>DASTID010000030.1:0-10089 GCA_035717905.1 Sphingomicrobium sp.
CTGAGCTCGGCCGACCTGCGCGCGTTCCTTGCGCAGCGGCGAAGCGAAGGGCTCGGCGCAGCCTCGGCCGCGCGCGAGCTTTCGGGCATCCGCGCCTTCCTCAAATATGCCGCCGAGCAGCGCGGGGGCGTCGCGCAGCTGCCGCGCACCCGCGCGCCGAAGCGCCCGCGGACGCTGCCGCGACCGGCCTCGCCGGACGACGCGATGGGCCTGGCCGAAAATGCCGCCGAGGCGGCCAGCGCGCCGTGGCTCGGCGCGCGCGCCCTCGCCATCCTGCTGCTGCTCTACGGCGCGGGGCTGCGCGTCGCCGAGGCGCTGTCGCTGACCGCGCGGGCGTTGCCGATCGGCGCGACGCTTCGGGTGACCGGCAAGCGCAGCAAGACGCGCATCGTGCCGGTCGTTCCGGCGGTCCGCGAGGCGATCGAACTTTACCTGCGCGACTGCCCTTATCCGGTGAGCGGCGACACGCGGGTGTTCCTCGGCGCGCGGGGCGGGCCGCTCAACCCCGACCTGGTGCGGCGCGCGGTCGCCGCGGCGCGGCGACGGCTCGGCCTGCCCGACAGCCTGACCCCGCACGCCCTGCGCCACAGCTTCGCCACGCATTTGCTCGCGCGTGGCGCGGACCTGCGTTCGCTGCAGGAGCTGCTCGGCCACGCGAGCCTGTCGTCGACGCAGATCTATACGGCGGTGGACGCGGCGCGCCTGCTCGACGTTTATCGCCACGCCCACCCCCGCGCCTGAGCAGAGGCCATTTGCAAAGGGATGCCGCGGCGGCCGGTTAGTGGGGTAACCGCCACGCCGCGACCGCATCGGCCTATGGCTCGGCCGGTAAAGCGACTGCTAAATAACCATTTTGGATGAAGGGTTTGCGCGCAACCGCGCGATTTTCCGAACCGAACCGGAGCTAGTTGGCGCGCCCGGCCAGCCGGCGGTCGATCGCCTGCCAGATCAGGCCCGGCGTATCGCTGCCGTTGAACTGGTCGATCGCGACGATGCCGGTCGGCGAGGTCACGTTGATCTCGGTCAGCCATTTCCCGCCGATCACGTCTATGCCGGCGAACAGCAGCCCGCGCCGCGCGAGCTCGGGGCCGAGCGTCGCGCAGATTTCCTCCTCGCGCGCGGTCAGCTC
Organism: Sphingomicrobium sp.; assembly: GCA_035717905.1. Lineage (GTDB taxonomy): Bacteria > Pseudomonadota > Alphaproteobacteria > Sphingomonadales > Sphingomonadaceae > Sphingomicrobium. The sequence goes on from DASTID010000030.1 coordinate 1,130, forward strand.
GGTCTTCGCCGCGGTGCCGCCGACGGCGAGGTTGGAGCGGATCTCGCCCGCCCCGGGAACGCGGTTGATCGCGCCGGCGACCGCGCCGTCGACCAGCACGATGCGCTTGTCGCCTTCGGCGATCTCGGGAATGAATTTCTGGATCACGTGCGGCTCGCGCCAGGTGGTGTTGAACAGCTCGATCAGCGAGGCGAGGTTGCGGCCGTCGCCGCCGATCCGGAACACCGACCCGCCGGCGAAGCCGTGCAGCGGCTTGACCACGATGTCGCCATGCTCGGCGAGGAACTTGCGGGCGAGGCCGAGCGAGCGGGTGATCGCGGTGGGCGGCATGAACTGCGGGAAATCGAGCACCCAGATCTTCTCCGGCGCGTCGCGAACCGCCGCCGGGTCGTTGACCACCAGGGTCTCGCTCTGGATGCGCTCGAGCAAATGGGTCGCGGTGATGTAGCCGAGGTCGAACGGCGGGTCCTGGCGCATCAGCACGACGTCCACGTCGCGGCCGAGATCGAGGAGGCGCGGCTCGCCGAAGCGGTAATGGTCGCCGGGGACGCGCTGGACGGTGACGGGATAGCCCATCGTCCACAACCGCCCTTCGGCAAGGCTCAGGTCTTCCGCCGCATACCAGCAGAGCTCGTGCCCGAGCTCCTGCGCCTTGAGCATGATTGCGATGGTCGAATCGCCCGCGAGGTTGATCTTGTCGAGCGGGTCCATCTGGACGGCGACGCGGAGCGGCATGGCGCGCGCCTAAGCTACGGCGTTGCGCTTGTCACCCTTGCCAGACGTTGGCGAGATGGCGCGGCCAGCGCCGCGGCAGGACGAACAAGGCGTCGATGCGGACCTCGTCGCCGTCGCGCAAATAGCGCGGCGCGAGCTGCTCGGCGGCGGCGACAACGCGGCGCAAGCGCCACTCGTCGAGTGCGAAACCGGCCGCCATGTCGCTGGCCCGCGCCTTGACTTCGACGAAGGCGAGCGTGCGGCCGCGCCGTGCGACGATGTCGACCTCGCCGCCGCGCACCCGCGCGCGCCGCGCGAGGATGCGCCAGCCGTGGAGGCGCAGATACCAGCAGGCGAGCGTTTCGGCGGCGCGGCCGCGCCGTTCCGCCTCGCGCCGGTTCATTTCGCCCGCCCGAGCGCGCGGGCGTAGGCGCGCTTGCGCGGCACGTTGAGCTTCGCCGCGACTTCGGCCGCGGCGCGCGAGGCGGAAAGCCGAGTCATCGCCTTGTCGAGCGCGGCGTCGAGCGCCTCGTCGCTCACCGCTTCCGCTTCGCCGGGCGGGCCGACGACGATGACGATTTCGCCCTTGGGAGCCGCATCGCGATAGCGGCCGGCGAGCTCCGCCAGCGATCCGGTCACGCATTCCTCGTGCAGCTTGGTGAGCTCGCGGGCGACCGCCGCGTCGCGGTCGCCGAGCCCGTCGGCGAGCGCCGCGAGCGCGTCGGCGAGGCGCGAGCCGCTTTCGTAGAAGACCAGGGTCGCCCGCACGCCGGCGATCTCGGCGATCGCGTCGGCGCGCGCCTTGGCCTTGGCGGGGAGGAAGCCGACGAACAGGAAGCGGTCGGTGGGCAGGCCGGCGATCGACAAAGCGGCGACCAGCGCGCTCGGTCCGGGGACGGCGGTGACCGCGTGCCCCGCTGCGCGCGCGGCGCGCACCAGCTTGTAGCCGGGATCGGAAATCAGCGGCGTTCCGGCGTCGCTAACCAGAGCGATTGCGCTTGTCCCAAGCTCGGCGACGATGCGCGCGCGCTGCTCGTCGCTCGAATGGTCGTCGTATCGGGTCATCGGCACGTTCGCGCCGACGTGCCGCAGCAGCTTGCCGGTCACGCGCGTGTCTTCGGCAAGGACGCGATTGGCGCGCCGCAGCGTGTCGGCGGCGCGCGGGCCGAGGTCGCCGAGGTTTCCGATCGGCGTCGCGACGACATAGAGTCCGGGCGGCAGCCGATCGGTCATCGGTTCCGCACCAAGAGCTTCCAATTGCATCGAAAAAGGTTCATCGTGCCTGGGTTCATCGTATGTCCTGGGGAGAGGAGCGATGATTGCATTGCTGGGTGTTTCGGCGATCACTTTGGCCGCGCTTCAGGCGTCGATCAATGCGCCGACGCACGCGTTCCGCGATTGCCTGCGCGAGGCGGCGTCCAAGGCGAGCGACGAAAAGGTCGGCTCGGACGCCATCGAAAATTATTTGCGCACCGCCTGCACGACGCAGATGCAGTCGCTGAAGTCCGCCGTCGTCGCGTTTCGGGTGAAGAACGGCATGGGCCGCAAGGCCGCTCTGGACGACGCCGAAATGACCGTCGATGACTATGTCGCCACGCCCGCCGACAATTATAAATTCATGGCGAACATGCAGGCGAAGCCGCAGCAGCCAGCGGCGGCGGCTGCAGCGCCGGCAACGCCCGCGGAGCAGGCGGCGGCACAACCGCCGAAATAGGCTCTGCGGCGGCGATTTCGCCGAGGATCGCATCGAGCAGCAATCGGCCGGCGGCGGTGACGGCAATGCGCGAGCCGTCGCGGACCAGGTGACCCGAGCCGGCCAGCCGGTCGACTTTCTCCCAATCGACGATCGATGACAGGCCAAAGCGCCGCGCGAGCGCTTCGGCGTCGATGCCTTCGCGCAGTCGCAAGCCCATGACCAATGCCTCGTCGGCGGCTTCGGTCGGCGCCAGCGGCGCCTCTTCGGCAATCGCATGGCCGTTGCGCCGCAGCGCGGCCAGGAAGTTCTCCGGCTTCCTATGGCGGACGGTGCGCATGCCGAGCCGCCGGCCATGCGCTCCCGGGCCGATCCCCGCATAATCCCCGTACCGCCAATAGGTGAGGTTGTGGCGGCTCTCGGCGCCGCGCCGCGCGTGATTGCTGATTTCGTACGACGGCAGGCCGGCCGATGCCGTCATGGCGTCGGTCAGCTCGTAGAGCGCCGCCGCGCGCTCCGCCTCGATCGGCTCGAAGTCGCGGCGCGCGACCATGGTGGCGAAGCGCGTGCCCGGCTCGATGGTCAGCTGGTAGAGCGACAGATGCGTGGTGCCGAGCGACAGCGCCTGGGCGAGCATCGCCGACCAGCTGTCCTCGCCGTCCCCGGGAAGCGCATAGATGAGGTCGAAGCTCGCGCGCCGGAAATGTCTCTGCGCGGTCTCGAGGGCGCGGAAGCCCTCGCGCGACGAGTGCGCGCGGCCGAGGAAGCGCAGTGCCTCATCGTCGAAGCTCTGCAGGCCGAGCGAGACGCGATTGACTCCGGCGCCGGCGAGGTCGGCGAAGCGCGCGGCCTCGACCGAGTTCGGGTTGGCCTCGAGCGTGATCTCGATGTCGTTCGCGGCCGACCAATGATCCGCCGCCGCGTCGATGACCGCGGCGACGGTCGACGGCTCCATCAGCGACGGCGTACCGCCGCCGAAAAAGATCGAGGTCAGCATTCGGTCGGGCAGGAGCCGCGCCTCGTGCGCCAGGTCGGCGAGCAGCGCCGCGCGCCACTGCTCCTGGTCGATGCTAGCGCGGACGTGGCTGTTGAAATCGCAATACGGGCATTTGCTGACGCAGAACGGCCAGTGGACGTAGAGCGCGAGAGGCTCGCCGCTCATTCGTTGAGCGCCGCCAGCAATTTGCCGAATGCGTCGGCCCGGTGGCTGATACTGTGCTTAAGCTCGGGGTCGAGCTCGCCGAACGTCCGCTCGTGGCCGACGGGCACGAACATCGGGTCGTAGCCGAAGCCCTTGTCGCCGCGCGGCGGCCAGACGAGGATGCCGTCGACGCGGCCGTCGAACGTCTCGGTCTGGCCGTCGTTGGGCCAGGCGATCGCCAGCGCGCAAGCGAAATGAGCCGCGGGCGGGGCATCGGGCTCGGTCGCCTCGACTTCGCGCCACACCTTGTCCATCGCCCGCATCCAGTCGCGCTTGCCGTCCTCGTCCTCGGCCCAGCGCGCCGAGAAAATGCCGGGGCGGCCGTGCAGCGCATCGACACACAGCCCGCTGTCGTCGGCGAGCGCGGGGAGCCCGGACAAGTCTGCCGCCTCGCGCGCCTTCAAATCGGCATTGTCGGCGAAGCTGTTGCCGATCTCCTCCGGCTCGGGGAGGCCGAGCTCTTCGGCGCCGACGACGGAAATGCCGAGCGGCTCGACCAGCGCCGCGATCTCGCGCAATTTGCCCGGATTGTGGGTCGCGATGACCAGCCGGTCGCCGATCGGCCTCACGCCGCCGCCGCCTTCAGCTGCGCCGCGAAGATTTCCGAGCAGCCGATGCGCGCGAGGCGCAGCAGCCGCAGCAGCCCTTCCTCGTCATAGCATTCGCCCTCCGCCGTCACCTGCGCCTCGACGATGCTGCCGTCCGCGGTCAGCACGAAATTGCCGTCGCACCCCGCCTGGCTGTCCTCGTCATAATCGAGGTCGAGCACCGCGGCGCCGTTGTGGATTCCGCAGCTCACCGCCGCCACTTGCGTGCGGATCGGGTCGCTGGCGATCGCCTTGGACTGGATCAGCGTGTCGAGCGCGATGCGCAGCGCGACCCAGCCGCCCGAGATCGCCGCGGTGCGGGTGCCGCCGTCGGCCTGGATAACGTCGCAATCGACGATCACCTGCCGCTCGCCGAGCCTGGGCAGATCGACGACCGCGCGCAGCGAACGTCCGATCAGCCGCTGGATTTCCTGGGTTCGGCCCGACTGCTTGCCTTTCGCTGCCTCGCGGTTGCCGCGGGTGTGGGTCGCGCGCGGCAACATGCCATATTCGGCGGTGACCCAGCCCTGGCCCTTGCCGCGCAGGAATGGCGGGACCTTGTCCTCGACGCTGGCGGTGCACAGCACGCGCGTGTCGCCGAAGCTGACCAGGCACGAGCCTTCGGCGTGGCGGGTGAAGCCGGGCTCGAACCTCAGCTCGCGCATCTGATCGGGGGCGCGTCCGGACGGGCGCATAAGGGCTGGTCTCCTGAGGCGGGTGCGCGCGTTCCCTACCCAACGCAACCCCCATCGTCACCCCCGCGAAAGCGGGGGTCCCGCTTTTCATCCGCGTGGTGCCGCGGGATTCCCGCTTTCGCGGGAATGACGAAATTCCTACATGGCCACCATGACCCAGCCGATCGCCGAGCTGACCGACCGCATGCGCGACATCTTCGGGCACGTGGTCGAGGCCTATCTCGAGCGCGGGGTGCCGATCGGGTCGAGGGCGCTGGCCGGCAGCGTCAACCTGTCGTCGGCGTCGATCCGCGGGGTGATGCAGGAGCTCGAGGAGCGCGGGCTGCTCACTCACCCGCACACATCCGCGGGGAGGGTGCCGACCGAAACCGGGCTCCGGCTGTTCGTCGACGGGATCATGCAGGCCTCGACGCCCGATCCGCGCGAGCGGCGCGAGATCGAGCGCCAGATCGCCCGCGACCAGCCGATCGAGGATGCGCTCGCCGCGGCCAGCGCGGCCCTGTCCGGCTTGTCGCAGGCCGCCGGCGTGGTGCTCGCGCCGAAGCGCGAGCTGCGATTGAAGCAGCTGAGTTTCGTGCCGCTGAGCGGGACGCGGGCGCTGGCGGTGCTGGTCGGCTCCGACAACAGCGTCGAGAACCGCATCATCTCGCTCGATGGCACAGCCTCGCCGGCTGCGCTCGGCGAGGTCAGCAATTTCGTCAACGCCCGCCTCGCGGGCCTCACCTTGGCCGAGGCCGAGGAGCGGCTGAGAACCGAAATCCGCGAGCGCAAGGAGCTGGTCGACGCCGCCGCCGCCGAGCTCGTCGCGTCGGGGCTTGCCGCGTGGAGCCACGACCACGCCCGGCGGCCGGTGCTGATCGTGCGCGGCCAGGCCAACCTGATCGACGACAACGCCGCCGAAGACCTCGAGCGCGTGCGTCGGCTGCTCGACGAGCTCGAGGACCGCCAGGACATCGCGCGGCTGCTCGAAAGCGCGCGCGACGCGCCCGGCTGCCGCATTTTCATCGGTAGCGAGAACCGGATGTTCGCCTTGTCGGGATCGTCGGTCATCGCCGCCCCCTATCGCGGGAGCCAGGACGAGGTGGTCGGCGTTGTGGGGGTGATCGGGCCGACGCGGTTGAACTATGCCCGCGTGGTTCCCATGGTGGATTTTACTGCGAAAGCGCTGACGAGATTGATGGCATGACCGAAGACGAGAAGCTGCACGAGGACGCCGAGGAGCTGCGCCACGAAACGGCCGAGGACTCGCCCGAGCTCGCCGAGCACGACCGCGTGACGGAGCTCGAAAGGCAGATCGACGACGCCAACAGCAAGGCGCTGTACGCCGCCGCGGAGGTCCAGAACCTGCGGCGCCGCATGGAGAAGGAGCTTGCCGACGCCCGCTCTTTTGCGGCGGCCGGGTTCGCGCGCGACATGCTGGCGATCAAGGACCATCTCGACCGCGCGCTCGCCGCGGTGTCCGAGGAGCTTCGAGGCGACAAGGTCGCGAGCCAGTTCCTCGCCGGCATCGAATCGACCGCGCGCGAGATCGACTCGGTGTTCCAGCGGCACGGCATCAAGCGCATCAGCGCGATCGGCGAGCCGCTCGACCCGCACCGCCACCAGGCGATGATGGAAATCCCGTCGGACGAGGCCGAGCCGGGCACGATCGTCGAGGAAATGCAGCCGGGCTATATGATGAACGACCGGCTGCTTCGGCCCGCGCTGGTCGGCGTGGCGAAGAAGGCGGGTTAACTTATCCTCCCCGGCTTTTGCCGGGGAGGGGGACCGCCGAAGGCGGTGGAGGGGCCTTGGCCAGCCCGCTGGACCCCTCCGTCCCCTGCGTGCGCGGGGGCAACCTCCCCTGCAAATGCAGGGGAGGAGAAACTCAATGCACCTCCCGTCGATGCGTCTCGCTCTTGCTCGCGAGGCTGAAGCGCGGCTCCGCCTCGACTGAGCCGAACAGCCGCGCGGCGGCGTAGCGGCCGACTTCCGGCCCGTGCTTGAACCCGTGACCCGAGCCGCCGCCGACCAGCAGGACATTGTCGTGGCGCGGGTGGACGTCGATGAGGAAGTCGCCGTTCGAGCTGTTCTCATACTGGCAAACCCGAGCCTCGGTCAGCGGGGCGCCGCGCAGCAGCGGAAAGCGCCGGTCGCGGAACGCGACGATGTCGGCCAGCGCGGCATCGCTCGGCCGGCGGTCCTGGGCGTCGGGATCGACCGGCGGCCCATGCCGGTCATGCGCGAACTTGACGCCGCGGCCGTCGAGGTCGGGGACGCCGTAGTACATGTCGCCATGGTTGAAGTCGGCCCAGCACGGCATCGCGCCGGGGAGGAAGCGCGCGTCGCCCGCTGGCGGGGCGAAGAAGAAGATTTCCTGCCGCGTCGGGCGGATGCGTGCGCCGATCGCCTCGGGGAACAGCCTGGGCAGCCAGGCGCCGGCGGCGAAGACGAACGCGTCGGCTTGCAACCGGTCGCCGGACGACAGCGAGAGTTCGCTCAGCCGCGCCGCATTGGAGCGAGGCGGCATGACGGACGCGGTCAAGTAGCTGCCGCCGCCGGCGACGAGGCGATCGACGAGCGCCTGAATCGCGCGGCGCGCCATCAGCGCTCCGAATTCGGGCTCGAACAAGCCGATTTCGATGCCATCGAAGTCGATCATCGGGAAGCGACGCGCCATTTGGGTCGCGGTCAGCACCTCGGTCGGCAGGCCAAGCCGCTCGTGCGCGGCGATCGTCTCGCGGACATACGGCTGCTCGCTCGGGAAGAAGAACAGGACGCCCGCGGGGACGAAGATCGGCAGGCCGGCGAGGGCGCCCAGCGCCTGCCATTGCGGCAGCGAGTCGCGCGCCATCCGGGTGTAGATCGCGTCCTTGCCATAGGCCGCGCGGATCAGCCGCGATTCTCCGCCCGACGACGACCGGCTGTGCGCCGGCCCCCACGCGTCGACGAGCGTGACGCGACGCCCCTGGCTAAGCAGGTGATGCGCGGTCCAGGCGCCGAACACGCCCGCTCCGATCACCGCGACGTGGTCGTTCATCCGCGCCCCATCCCTGCAGCTCTCAGAACGGGAAATAGACCTGGATCGCGGCGACCGCCGCCGCCCAGGTGATGAGGTTCAGGGGCAGCCCGACTTTCAGGAAGTCGACGTAGGAATAGCCGCCCATCTGATAGACCAGCACGTTGGTCTGGTAGCCGAACGGGGTCGCGAAGGCGGCGCTGGCGGCGATCATGATCGCGACCAGGAATGGCCGCGGGCTGACCCCGAACGCTTCGGCCATCGACACCGCGATCGGCGTGAACAGCACCGCGACGGTTGCGTTCGACAGGATCTCGGTCGCGAACAGGGTCACGCCATAGATGATGATCAGCGCGAGCAGCGGGCTCATCCCACGCGTCCCGCCGATCAGCATGTTCGTGGCGGCCTGCGCAAGCCCGGTCTCGTCGATCGCGATGCCGAGCACGACCATCCCCGCTATCAGCATCAGCACCTCCGGCCGCAAGCCTTGGTAGGCCTGGTCGGCGGTGATCACGCGGGTGAGGATCAACACCACCGCTCCGGCGAAGGCGGTGGCGGCGATCGGGGCGATGCCGAGGGCGGCGAGCGCGACCGCGCCGACGAATACCGCGGCCGCGGCGAGCGCACGCCCGGGCTTGAGCGAGCTCTCCTTGGCGAATCCCGCCGCCGAGCCGACGAGGCCGCCGGTCAGCCCGGGATAGCGCAAGTCCTCGGCAGCCTCGGTCGCATCCTCCGTGTCTTTGGGTTTTCCCCCTTCGGAGCGGATCAGCCGCCCGCTGAACAACATGAGGTATATCCCGCCGGCGATGGAGACGGCGAGGCCGACCGGAGTGATCTCAAAAATGCCGAAGCGCGGCTGGCCGGCGACCGAGGCCATGTCGTTGACCAGCAGGTTGGTCGACGTCCCGATCAGCGTGCAGCAGCCGCCGAGCACCGCCGCATAGGACAAGGGGATCAGATAGCAGCGCGGCGAGCGGCCGAGCGACTTGGCGACGTCGCGCACCACCGGCGCGCTCAGCACGACGATCGGCGTGTTGTTGAGGAAGGCCGACGCAGCCCCGGCGACCGCGAT
>DASTID010000031.1:0-11129 GCA_035717905.1 Sphingomicrobium sp.
CATTATGCGGGCAAGTTCCCGCTGTGGCTGGCGCCGGTGCAGGCGGTAGTCGCGACGATCGTCAGCGACGCCGACGATTATGCGCGTGAGGTCGCCGCCCGGCTGTCGGCGTCCGGGATCCGGATCGAGACCGACCTTCGCAACGAGAAGATCAACTACAAGGTGCGCGAGCACAGCCTGGCCAAGGTCCCGCTGCTGCTGGTCGTCGGCAAGCGCGAGGCGGAGGAGGGCAGCGTCGCGCTGCGCCGGCTCGGCAGCGACGATCACCAGAACATGATGCGCCTCGACGATGCCGTCGCGATGATCGCGGCCGAAGCCGTGCCGCCGGACCTTCGCGCCTGACGCGAGTCCGCCACAGCTTGCGGCAAAAATGACTCACCGGGCCGACAGCGGCCTTTTCATTCCGGGCGCGAGCGCTTACCTCGCCGACTGGAATAACCACCACACGGAGACTGCATATACCCCCGCCCTATCCGCGCCGTCCTCAGGCGCCGCCGCAATTCACCGGCCCTCGCTACAACGAATTCATCCAGTCCCAGAAGGTGCGGGTGATCGACGAGAACGGCGAGAACCTGGGCGTGATGTATACGCGCGAAGCGTTCGAGCAGGCTCAGGGAGTCGGGCTCGACCTCGTCGAAATCTCCCCCAATTCCGATCCGCCGGTCGCCAAATTCCTCGATATCGGGCGCTACAAGTACGAGGCGCAGAAAAAGGCCAACGAGCAGCGCAAGAAGCAGAAGACGCAGGAGATCAAGGAGATCAAGATGCGTCCGAACATCGACGACCACGACTATGACACCAAGATGAAGAAGGTCGTCGAGTTCCTCGAGGAAGGCGACAAGGTGAAGGTCACGATGCGCTTCCGCGGGCGCGAGATGGCGCACGGCGAGCTGGGGATGGCGGTGCTCCGCCGCGTCCAGGAGCAGACCGCCGAGCTGGCCAAGATCGAGGCCCACCCGCGCATGGAAGGTCGCCAAATGCTGATGGTTCTGGCGCCCAAATAGGGCTTACTGACACTGCTGTTGCCAAATTGCTGCAGCCGCGCGCCATTCGCCATGTCGTCTTGGCGCGCTCGCTTCCACTGACCGCGGTTCCGGATTAGCCTCTGCCCCAAGGCGCGGCCGTCCGCGCCGGACAGGGGGGAGAGACAATGATCCGCAAGTCGATGTGGCTGCTTTCCGCAGGCCTGTTCGTCATGGCCGCGCCCGCCGTCGCCCAGACGACCTCGCAATCGAACACCGACACCGACCAGGGCACGGCCCAGCCGACCCAGGGCGCGACCGCCGAGGCCGCCGCCGTCGACGACCAGGCGCGCGAGCGGCAGCCGGTCGACACCAGCGACATCGTCGTCACCGCGACCCGCCGCAACGAGGCGCTGTCGGACGTGCCGATGGCGGTCAGCGCGGTCACCGCGGAGTCCCTCGAATATACCGGCGCGACCGACATCCGGCAGCTCGAGCAGGTTGCCCCGTCGCTGTTGGTTTCCTCGACCCAGTCGGAAGCGGGCGCCTCGACCGCGCGTATCCGCGGCATCGGCACGGTCGGCGACAACCCCGGCCTCGAAAGCTCGGTCGGCGTGTTCATCGACGGCGTGTACCGCTCGCGTACCGGCGGCGCCCTGACCGAGCTCGGCCCGCTCGACCGGATCGAGATCCTGCGCGGCCCGCAAGGCACCTTGTTCGGCCGCAATACGTCGGCCGGCCTGATTTCGATCATCACCGCCAAGCCGCGCTTCGAGCCGGAGGTCAGCGGCCAGCTCGACATCGGCAATTACGACATGCGCCGGCTCGAACTCAGCGCGACCGGGCCCATCAGCAGCTCGATCGCAGCCCGCCTCGACGGCGTCTATCTGAAGCGCGACGGGTTCATCGAGGACGTGATCTCGGGCCGCCATTTCAACGACCGCAAGCGCTGGCTGCTGCGCGGCCAGCTGCTGTTCCAGCCGACCGAGGATTTCTCGTTCCGGCTGATCGGCGACGTTGCCAAGCGCGACGAGCAGTGCTGCGCGGCTGTCTACTTGCCGACGCGCGACGTTGTCGCCGGCGCCGGCGGCGTTACGTTCGCCCCGTCGACGATCGAAGGCATCCTCACCGGCCTTGGCGGGACGGTTATCGACGATCCGTTCGAGCGCAAGGCGGCGGTGACGCCAGGGCGCAATTTCACCAGCGACGTCAACGACAGCGGCCTCTCCGGCGAGGGGGTGTACGATTTCGGCTGGGGCGAGCTGACCTCGATCACCGCTTACCGGCACAACAAATATACGCGCGGCCAGGACGCCGATGTCAGCGATCTCGACATCCTGTTCCGCGAGGACAACGGGGAGTCGTTCAACCGCTTCGACACCTTCAGCCAGGAATTGCGTCTGCAGGGGAACGCCGGGCGCCTCGATTGGCTGGTCGGCGCCTTCTACGCCAACGAAAAGCTGCGCGCCGACGACAATCTGACCTACGGCGCCGACTACCAGCCGTTCGCCAACTGCATCCTGATCGCCAACGCCTTTGCGGCCGGGCTCGACACCAGCTCGCCCGGCTGCGTCAGCCAGCCGGTGCTCACCGGCGCGATCGGGCAGCTGCAGGCCGGCATCGTGACCGTGCAGACCGGGATCGCGGGGGTCGAAGCGGCGATCGCGAACCCGGCGACTCCGCCCGATCAGATCCCGGTGTTGCAGGCGCAGCTGGCGGGGCTGCAGGCCACGCTCGCGCAGCTCACCGCGCAGATTACCAGCCTCGGCGCGCTCAACGCCAATCCCGCGAACCCGACCTTCGGCTCGTTCGCGGCGATCCTCGGCATTCCCACGTTCAACCTCGGCAATGTCGTGACCGACGATTCGTGGCGGCAGACCAGCAACAACTGGGCGTTGTTCACCCATAACATCTTCTCGATCACCGACCGGCTGAAAGCGACGGTGGGCCTGCGCTACACCCACGAGCGCAAGCGCATGGTCGGCCATCTGACCGACAATAACGAACTGTGCGTCCGCATTTCGTCGAGCCCGCTCAATGCCGCCCAGCAGCTGCCGTGCGTGATTCCCGGAATCCCCGGCGGCGTTCTCGACCTCAGCGACAAGCTGACCGAGAGCAAGCTCTCGGGCACGGCGGTGCTCAGCTTCAAGCCGACCGACCGGCTGCTGACTTATGCGAGCTATTCTCGCGGCTACAAGGCGGGCGGTTTCAACCTCGATCGCTCGGCGCTGTGGCGCGCCAACAACTTCGGCGGAACCCCGCCGTTGTCGGGCAGCGGCGCGATCTGCGTCAGCCCGACGCAGCCCAATTGCGGCGGCATCGTCGCCTCGTCCGACGACCTCAAGTTCAAGCCGGAAACCAACGACGCGTTCGAGCTCGGCGCCAAATATAACGGACGCGGCTTCGACCTGAACATCGCCGTGTTCCACCAGCTGTTCCGCAACTTCCAGCTGAACACGTTCAATGGCCTCAACTTCATCGTCGAAAACATCAACAGCTGCAGCGACGATCTCGACGGCGGGGACACGGACAATGACCCGCGCACCGGCGCCTGCACCGGCGACACGCGCGCCGGCGTCAAGAATACGGGCTTCGAAATCGAGGCGTTCACGCGCCCGCTGCCTGACCTCGCGATCAATGGCGGGATCGTCATGGCGAACACCAAATACCGCAACAACCTCGTTGGGGCTGGCGGCAAGCCGCTCAGCAATGCCTTGTGGCAATTGCCCGGGCGCCGCGTGTCCAATGCGCCGCAATGGACCCTGACCGGCTCGGCCGCCTGGACTCCGCCGATCGGCGGGACCGGCCTGCGCGGCCTCGTCTATGCCGACGTCCGCCACATGAGCCGCTTCAACACCGGCTCCGACCTCGACCTCGAAAAGACCCAGAATGCCTTCACTGTGGTCAACGCCCGTGTCGGCATTCACGGCCCGGACGAGCAGTGGGGGGTCGAGCTTTGGGCGCAGAACCTGTTCGACAAGGACTTCACCCAGATCGCGTTCGACGCCCCGATCCAGGGCACGCCGGGAAGCAGCATCCGCGCCGTCGAAGCCGGCTTCTTCCCGCGCGCGACCCAATTGTTCGGCGCGTTCCTCGGCGAGCCGCGGACCTTCGGCGTGACGCTGCGCGGCAGGCTCGGCTTCGCGCGGGCGCCGTCGCCGGCCTATGTGCCGCCGGTTCCGCCCCCGCCGCCGCCTGTGGTCGAGCAGCCCGCTCCGCCACCCCCGCCGCCGCCGCCGCCGCCGCCGGTGACCGAGGGCGAGCGCGGCTGAGGATCGTCCAGGGACAGTCCCTCTTGCTAGGGACAGTCCCTACGCGGCTCCAGGGACTGTCCCTCCTTGAAGGGACTGTCCCGACTACGCTGCCCCTACGCTGCCGCCAGCGCCTGACTCTCGCGCGCGGCGGCGGCCAGCGCCGATCGCAGCGCTTCGTTTTCCTCCGCCGTCAGCTTCTTCCCGGCTCCATTCGTCAGATAGAAGACGTCGACCGCGCGCTCGCCATAGGTCGCGATATGGGCCGAATGGATGCGGTGCCCCGAGCGCGCGATCGCGGCGGTCAGGCTGGCGAGCAGCGCCGGCCGGTCGAGCGCATTGACTTCGACCACCGTGGTGCGGGTCGAGGCGCGGTCGGCGATGGCGACCGACGGCGCGACCTCGAATGCGCCTGCGCGGCGCTGCGCGACCGGCCGGGGCAGCGGCGGCGGGTCGGCGCCCGCCACGGCCTGCTCGACCGAGCGGCCGAGACGGCCCCGCAACCGCCGGTCGCGATATGGCTGGCGGCGCCCGTCGAGCACGAGCAGGTTGTCGAGCGCCAGGCCGTCGCGCGTGGTGTGGATGCGCGCGTCGATGATGTTGGCGCCCGCTCCGGCGAGGCCGGCGCAGATGCGGTAGAACAGCCCCTCGCGGTCGGGGGCGAAGACGCTGACCCGCGTCGCGCCGCTTTCGGGGTCGTCCTCGACCACGACGTTCGGCCGCGGCTCGCCGATCCGCGCCTCGGCGGCGGCGACCTGCCTGGCGTTGGCCACCTGCCACGGCAGCGGCTCGGCGAGCCAGTAGCTGTCGGGCAGGCGTTTCGCGTGCGCCCTCGCCGCGCTCGCTTTCCAGCCGAGCTCGGCGGCGAGCTCGCGCCGGCGGGCGTCGACCAGCTCGGCCCGCCCGTGCTGCTTGTGGCCGAGCCGCAGCCGCTCCTCGGCCGCTTCGAACAGGCTTCTGAGCAGCGTGCGCTTCCACTCGTTCCAGATGCCCGGGCCGACGGCGCGGATGTCGACCACGGTCAGGATCAGCAGCAGCCTCAGCCGCTCCGGGCTTTGCACCTGGTGGACGAAATCCTCGATCGTCTTGGGATCGGCGAGGTCGCGCTTGAACGCGGTCGACGACATCAGCAGGTGATGCCGGACCAGCCAGGACACGGTCTCGGTCTCGGCCTGGTCGAGCCCCAGCCGCGGCGCGACCCGCAAGGCGATGTCCGCGCCGATCACGCTGTGGTCGCCGCCGCGACCCTTGGCGATGTCGTGCAGCAGGACCGCGACATAGAGCACTCGGCGCGAGGCGATCTGCCTGAAGATCGCGGTCGAGATCGGGTGGTCCTGCTTCAATTCGCCGCGCTCGATCGCGGCCAGCAGACCAAGCGCGCGGATCGAGTGCTCGTCGACCGTGTAATGATGGTACATGTCGAACTGCATCTGCGCGACGACGCGGCCGAAGTCGGGGACGAAGCGGCCGAACACCCCCGCCTCGTTCATCCAGCGCAGCACGGTCTCGGGCGAATGGAGCGAGGTCAAAGTTTCCATGAACAGCGCATTGGCGCGCGGATCGTAGCGCACCTTGCGGTCGATCAGCGGCGCATCGCGCGTTGCCGCGCGCATCGCATTCGGGTGGACTTCGAGCCGCTCGCGGGCGGCGAGCGCGAACATCTCGAGCAGCCGCACCGGGTCGTCCTGGAAGAAATCGTCGGACGGGATGGAAATGCGGCCGCGGTCGAGGACGAACCCGCCGAGCCGTTTCGGCCTGCGGCGGATGGTCGGCAGGGCGAAGCGCAGGCCCTTCTTGCCGAGCTGCTCGTCGAGCTGGGCCAGGAAGAGGCCGGTGAGGTCGCCGACCGTCTTCGCATTGAGGAAATAGAATTGCATGAAGCGCTCGACCGCCGATTTTCCCGGGCGGTCGGCATAATTCATCGTCTCGGCGATCTGCCGCTGGTAATCGAAGCTCAGCCGCTCCTCGGCGCGCCCGGCGGCGAGATGCAGGTGGCAGCGCACCGCCCACAGGAAACGCTCGGCGCGGTCGAACCGGCGGAACTCCGCCGCAGTCAGCAGCCCGGCGCCGACCAGCTCGGCCGGCCGGGCGACGCCATGGACATATTTGCCGATCCAGTAGAGCGTGTGGAGGTCGCGCAGCCCGCCCTTGCCGTCCTTGACGTTGGGCTCGACGACGTAGCGGCTGTCGCCCATCCTGACGTGGCGCTCGTCGCGCTCGGCGAGCTTGGCCGTGACGAACTCGGCCGCGGTCCCGCTGACCACCTGCTTGCGGAACCGCGCCATCGCCGCGTCGAACAACGCGTCGTCGCCCGAGATGGGGCGCGCCTCGAGGAATGCGGTGCGCACCGTCATGTCGCCCTTGGCGAGCTTGATCAGCTGATCGGCCGAGCGCACCGAATGGCCGACCTTGAGCTTGAGGTCCCACAACAAGTGCAGGATCGCTTCGGCGGCGGCCTCGACCCCGGCCGATGGCGCCTTGCCGGTGAGGAACATCAGGTCGAGGTCGCTGAACGGGGCCATCTCGCCGCGCCCGGTGCCGCCGAGTCCGACCATCGCAAGCGGCTCGTCGGCGGGCGCGTCGCCGGCGATGAAATCATGCGCGAGGCGTACGACCTGGTCGTGCAGGAATGCGGTCGCATGCGCCGCGGCGCGGCCGTTGCCCGGCTCGGCGGCGAGGCGGCGGGCGATTTCCTCGCGTCCCGCGGCCAGCGCCTCGCCCAGGATCCGCACCGCGTCGCGCTGACGGCGCTTGCCGGCGGCAAGCCTTAGCAGCCGCTCGCTGAGCGCACGGCGGTCGACGATCGCGCGCTGGTTGTCCATCGTCACGTCGCGCGGTCGGCCGCGATCCGCTTCAGCTCGTAGAGCGCGTCGAGCGCCTCGCGCGGGGTCAGGCGGTCGGGCTCGATTGCGTCGAGCGCGCCGGCAAGGGCATCGGGCGCGGGCGGCTCCTCGGAAGCGGCGGCGAACAACGGCAGATCGTCGAGGCCGGCCGCGATTCCCCCGGTCGCGTCGCGGCCGGCTTCGAGCTTGGCGAGCACCGAGCGCGCCCGCCCGACAACCGCCGGCGGCATGCCGGCGAGCTTGGCGACCGCGATCCCGTAGCTGCGGTCGGCGGCGCCGTCGGCGACTTCGTGGAGGAGGACGAGATCGCCCTTCCACTCGCGCGCGCGGACGTGGTGGAGCGAAAGGCGGTCGAGCCGCCCGGCAAGCCGGGTGAGCTCGTGATAATGGGTCGCGAACAAGGTCCGGCAGCGCGCCTCGTCGTGCATCGCCTCGACCACCGCCCAGGCGATCGCCAGCCCGTCGTAGGTCGAGGTGCCGCGCCCGATCTCGTCGAGGATGACGAGGCTGTTCGGCGTCGCCTGGGCGAGGATCGCCGCGGTCTCGACCATCTCGACCATGAAGGTCGAGCGCCCGCGCGCGAGATTGTCCGACGCGCCGACCCGGCTGAACAGGCGGTCGACGATGCCGACCCTGGCGCGCGCGGCGGGGACGAAGCTTCCCGACTGCGCGAGCACCGCGACCAGCGCCGCCTGGCGCAAGAAGGTCGACTTGCCGCCCATGTTGGGCCCGGTGATCAGCCACAGCCGGTCGTCGGGTCCAAGCGCGAGATCGTTGGCGACGAACGGCTCGCCGCTGGTTCTCAGCGCCGATTCGACGACCGGGTGGCGGCCGGCTTCGATTTCGAGGCAAGCCTCGCCGGTGAGCTGTGGCGGGGTCCAGCTGCCCTCGGCGGCGCGCTCGGCATGGCTTGCGGCGACGTCGATCCGCGCGATCGCTTCGGCCGTGCCGGTGATCCGCGGCGCCGCGGCAACCGCCATCGCCGCCAGCTCTTCGGCGTGGGCGGCCTCGGCGGCGAGCGCGTGGCCGCCGGCCTCGACCACGCGACCCGCTTCCTCGTGCAGCTCGGGCGAGTTGAAGCGGACCACGCCCGCGAGCGTCTGGCGGTGGGTGAAGCCGCTGTCCGGCGCCATCAGCCGATCGGCATGTTTCGCCGACACCTCGACATGATAGCCGAGCACGGCGTTGTGGCGGATCTTGAGCGACGCGATCCCGGTCGAATTGCGATAGCGGCTCTCCAGCGCGGCGATCGCGCGGCGCCCGTTCGAAGCGGCGTCGCGCAGCGCGTCGAGCGCCGGGTCGTAGCCGTCGGCGATATAGCCGCCTTTCGACGCGTCGATCGGCGGGGAGTCGACCAGCGCCGCGCGCAGCCGGTCGACCAGCGCCGCGTGGCCCGAGAGTGTCGGAAGCAGGTGATCGAGGAGCGGTGGCCGCTCGGCTTCGCTTTGGAGCTCGTCGCGCAGCACGGCCGCGGCGCCGAGTCCGTCGCGCAGCAGCGCGAGGTCGCGCGGGCTGCCGCGGCCGGCGGCCAGCCTGGCGAGCGCGCGCGCGAAGTCGGGCATCGCCTTCAGCGCGTGCCTTACCCGCTCGCGGCGGATGGCGTCCTCGTGCAGCCAGGCGACGAGGCCGAGCCTTTGCTCGATCGCCGAGCGCTCGGTGAGCGGCGCCGCGACGTCCTCGGCCAGCAGCCGGCGGCCGGCCGCCGTCTGGCAGCGGTCGATCTCGCCGAGCAGGCTTCCGGCGACGCTTCCCGCAAGTGAGCGCGTAAGCTCGAGGCTGTCGCGGGTCGCGGCGTCGATCGCCATGTGGCTCGCGCGGCTGACCCGGCGCGGCGCGTCGAGCAGGACTCCCGCGCCTTTCTGGGTCGCGTCGAGATAGGCGATGAGGCCGCCGGCCGCGGCAAGCTCGGCACGTGACGGAGCGCCCAGACCGTCGAGGGTCGCGAGGCCGAAGCGGCTCTTGAGCGCGCGCTCGCCGGCGACGCTGTCGAATCCGCCCTTTCCTTGGGAGAGCGCACCAGGGACTGTCCCCAGGGGGACTGTCCCGTCCGCCGCGATCGTCTCCGCCGGCGACAGCCGCGCCAGCTCGGCGGCCAGCTCGCCCGGCGCGCACCCGATCAGCTCGAACCGGCCCGTCGAAATGTCGGCCGCCGCGACCGCCCATTCGTCCCCCGCTCTACCGATCGCGGCCAACCAGTTGGCGGCTGACGATTCGAGCAACGTCTCCTCGGTCAGCGTGCCGGGCGTCACCAGCCGCACGATCGCGCGTTCGACCAGAGCCTTGGACCCGCGCGCCTTGCGGGCTTCGGCCGGGCTCTCGGTCTGCTGGGCGATGGCGACCCGGTGCCCGCCCCTGATCAGCCGCGCGAGATAGCTCTCGGCCGAGTGGACCGGGACGCCGCACATCGGGATCGGCTCCCCCGCGTCGGCGCCGCGCCTGGTCAGCGCGATGTCGAGGCACGCCGAGGCAACCTTGGCGTCGTCGAAGAACAATTCGAAGAAATCGCCCATGCGGTAGAACAGCAGAGCATCGCCGGCCTCGTCCTTGAGGCGTCGGTATTGCGCCATCATCGGGGTCTGGGCGTCGGCTCGGGCCATGGCCTTTGCCTAGCGGTTTCGCGGCAGACGCGAAATGGACTAAGGCCCGCGCCCATGTCCGAAAGCAACGTCAAATATACCGAGGCCGAAGCGCTCGACTTCCACGCGCGCGGCCGGCCCGGAAAGATCGAGGTCATCGCCACCAAGCCGATGGCGACCCAGCGCGACCTCAGCCTCGCTTACTCGCCCGGCGTCGCCGTGCCCGTACGCGCGATCGCCGAGGACCCCGGCTGCGCCTACGACTTCACCGCCAAGGGCAATCTCGTCGCCGTGATCTCCAACGGCACCGCGATCCTCGGCCTCGGCAATTTGGGCGCGCTCGCCGCCAAGCCGGTGATGGAAGGCAAGGCGGTGCTGTTCAAGCGCTTCGCCGACGTCGACGCGATCGACATCGAGGTCGCGACCGAGGACGCGCAGAAGTTCATCGACGCCGTCGCCTTGCTCGAACCGAGCTTCGGCGGGATCAACCTCGAGGACATCGCCGCCCCCGACTGCTTCCAGATCGAGCAGGCGCTGAAGGAGCGGATGAACATCCCGGTGTTCCACGACGACCAGCACGGCACGGCGATCATCACCGCGGCCGGGCTGATCAACGCCTGCTTCCTCACCAACCGCGCGCTCAAGGACGTGCGCGTCGTGGTCAATGGCGCGGGGGCCGCGGCGATCGCCTGCACCGAGCTGATCAAGGCGATGGGCGTGCGCGCCGACCATGTGATCATGTGCGACCGCAAGGGCGTGATCTACAAGGGCCGCACCGACCTCGACCAATGGAAATCGGCCCATGCCGCGGACACCGACGCGCGCACCCTCGGCGACGCCTGCGCGGGCGCCGACGTATTCCTCGGCCTGTCCGCGGCCGGCGCGCTCAAGCCCGAGATGGTCGAGGCGATGGCGAAGGAGCCGATCATCTTCGCCATGGCCAATCCCGACCCCGAGATCCGGCCCGAGGACGCGCGCGAAGTGAAGCCCGACGCGATTATCGCCACAGGCCGCTCCGACTATCCCAACCAGGTCAACAACGTGCTCGGCTTCCCGTTCATCTTCCGCGGCGCGCTCGACGTGCGCGCGACGGCGATCAACGACGCGATGAAGATCGCGGCGGCGGAAGCCCTGGCGGAGCTGGCGCGCGAGCCGGTACCGGAGGAGGTCGCGGCGGCGTACGGAGGCCGCGCGCAAAGCTTCGGGCGCGATTACATCATCCCCGCCCCGTTCGATCCGCGGCTGATGGAAGTCGTCGCCTCGGCGGTCGCCGAAGCGGCGGGGAAGTCGGGTGTGGCGAAGAAGCCGATTCCCGACCTCGAAGCCTATCGCCAGCAACTGCGCGGACGCCTCAACCCCACCGTGTCGGTGATGAGCCTCGCCTACGAATCGGCGCGGGGCAACCCAAAGCGCGTGCTGTTCGCCGAGGGCGAGGAGCCCAACGTGCTGCGCGCGGCGATCGCCTTCAGGGAGAACGGCTACGGCACTCCGGTGCTG
>DASTID010000032.1:0-4451 GCA_035717905.1 Sphingomicrobium sp.
TGATGCGGGTGCTTCCGCGGATCAACGAGGACGTCAACGAGGAGTGGATCAGCGACAAGACGCGCCACCATGTCGACGCTTTGGTCCGCAACCGGCTCGACCGGCCGTGGGTCCGCGAGAAAGGCAAGCTCAAGGAGGCGAACTGGCAGGACGCGCTGGCGACCTTCGCCAAGCGGCTGAAGAAGGCGGGGAACAAGGTCGCGGCGATCGCGGGCGACCTGCTCGACGCCGAGACGATGTACGCGGCGAAGACGCTGCTCGAAGGGCAGGGCTCGACCCTGCTCGAAGGGCGGCAGACCGGCATGGCCTATGATGTATCCAGCCTGTCGGCGGTCGCGTTCAATTCGACGATCGCCGGGATCGAAAGCGCCGACGTGGTTCTGCTGGTCGGCTCGAACATCCGCTGGGAAGCGCCGCTGATCGCGACGCGGGTGCGCAAGGTGGCGCGCAAGGGCGGCAAGGTCTTCGGACTTGGCCCGGAACTCGACCTCGGCATGAAGGTCGAGTGGATCGGCAACGATCTCAAGCTGTTGGGCAAGCTCCCCGATGCGGTCACGCAAGCGTTCGCGGGCGCCGAGCGGCCGGCAGTGATCGTCGGTCCGGGGGCACTCGGCGTACGCGGCGCGGCGCTGGCGCTGGTCGAGCCGCTGAAGCTGGTGCGCGACGATTGGAACGGCTTCAACGTTCTCCACACCTCGGCGGCGCGCATGGCGAGCCTGGTGCTCGGCTACGCGCAGCCGGGCGGGATCGCGGACATCGAGGCGGCCAAGCCCGAGCTGGTGCTTCTGCTCGGCGCCGACGAGGTTGCGGCCGACCGGTTCAAGGGCGCCTACAAGATCTATATCGGCCACCACGGCGACGCCGGCGCGAAACAGGCGGATCTGGTGCTGCCGGGCGCGACCTATGCCGAAAAGCACGGCACCTACGTCAATACCGAGGGGCGCGTGCAGCGGAGCGAGCGCGCCGCCTTCGCGCCCGGCCAGGCGCGCGAGGACTGGGCGATCCTGCGCGCGGTCAGCGAGCTCTCCGGCAAGACGCTGCCGTTCGACAGCTTCGACCAGCTGCGCTCGGCGATGGTCGCCGATTTTCCGCAGCTCGGCCGCGACGGGCTCATCGACCTGCCGTGGGCGCCGCCGACGCTGGATGCGAAAGCCGAAGGGCCGATCCGCTACCCGATCGCCGACTTCTTCCTGACCAACGCCATCTGCCGCTCCAGCCCGACCATGCGCCGCTGCTCCGAGGAGCTGGTGCAGGGCCTGCACTACGAGGAGGCGGCGGAGTGAGGGGTGCGCTCTTCAGCCCCTCTCCCCGTGCGGGGAGAAGGCCGACTCGCGCGCAGCGCGAGCGGGGTGAGGGGCGTGTGAATTTCCTACGCCGCTCCCTCACCCTCCCATTGCTGCGCAATGGGTCCCTCCCTCTCCCGCGGACGGGAGAGGGGCTATGACCGCCTTCTTCCAGCACTGGCTCACCTACGAATGGTCGTGGTTCTTCGCCACGATCATCGGCATCCTGGTGATCGCCTTCCCGCTGATGCTGGCGGTGGCGATGATCATTTATGCCGAACGCAAGATCTGGGCGGCGATGGCGCTTCGCCGCGGGCCGAACGTGGTCGGGCCGTGGGGGCTGCTGCAGAGCTTCGCCGACGGCTTGAAGGTGTTCCTCAAGGAAACGATCGTCCCGACCAGCGCCAACAAGGGGCTGTTCCTGATCGCCCCGATCGTCACCTTCACGGTCGCGCTGATCGTGTGGGCGGTGATCCCGTTCCAGCCGGGCGTGGTGCTCGCCGACGTCAACGTCGGGCTGCTCTACGTGCTCGCGGCAAGCTCGCTCGGTGTTTACGGGGTGATCGTCGCCGGCTGGGCGTCCAACTCCAAATATCCTTTCTATTCGGCGCTGCGCGCGGCGGCGCAGATGGTGAGCTACGAAGTCTCGATCGGCTTCGTGCTGATCACCGTCGTGCTCTACGCCAACAGCTTCAACCTGACCGAGATCGTGCTCCAGCAGAAGGGCCATGTGCTGGGGCTGTTCAACGGCTTCGGCTTCAACCCGCTCCTGTTCCCGATGTGGGTGGTCTTCCTCATCAGCTCGATGGCGGAGACGTTCCGGACGCCGTTCGACCTGACCGAGGCGGAGAGCGAGCTCGTCGCCGGCTTCCAGACCGAATATTCGTCGATGAGCTTCGCGCTCTTCTGGCTCGGCGAGTACGGCAACGTCCTCCTGATGTGCGCGCTCAACGCCATCCTGTTCTGGGGCGGGTGGCTGCCGCCGATCGACTGGGCGCCGCTCTACTGGATTCCCGGCATCCTGTGGCTGTTCGCCAAGATGCTGTTCTTCTTCTTCGTGTTCGGCTGGGTCAGGGCGACGGTGCCGCGCTACCGCTACGACCAGCTGATGCGTCTCGGCTGGAAGATATTCCTGCCGCTGAGCCTCATATTCGTGTTCCTCGTTTCGGGATGGCTGATGCTGACGCGTTACGGAGCCGGCTCATGAGACACTGGCTCAAGTCCTTCACCTTGTGGGAATTCCTCGAGGCGCACTGGCTGACGCTGCGCTATTTCTTCAAGCCCAAGGCGACGATCAACTACCCGTACGAGAAGGTGCCGACGAGCCCGCGCTTCCGCGGTGAGCACGCGCTCCGCCGCTACCCCAATGGCGAGGAGCGGTGCATCGCGTGCAAGCTTTGCGAGGCGATCTGTCCGGCGCTCGCGATCACCATCGAGGCCGAGCCGCGCGAGGACGGCAGCCGGCGGACCACGCGCTACGACATCGACATGGTCAAATGCATCTATTGCGGCCTGTGCCAGGAGGCGTGCCCGGTCGATGCGATCGTCGAAGGGCCGAACCTCGAATTCGCGACCGAGACGCGCGAGGAGCTGCTCTACGACAAGGCCAAGCTGCTCGCCAACGGCGACAAGTGGGAGCAGGCGATTGCCGCCAACCTTGCCGCCGATGCGCCCTACCGGTAGGCGGCGGCGCATGCTGAAGCAGGGGATTCAAGCGCTCTTCCCCCTTGAGGGGGAAGTGTCGGCGAAGCCGACGAAGGGGGAGCGCGCCTCTTGTCACCCCCCCTCCGGCGCTTCGCGCCACCTCCCCCAAGGGGGGAGGGGCGGACATTGATCGCCACCATCGCCTTTTACCTGTTCGCGACGCTGACCATCGCTCCGGCGATCGCGGTGATCTTCGCGCGCAACCCGGTGCACAGCGTGCTGTGGCTGATCGTCGCCTTCTTCAACGCTGCCGGGCTGATGCTGCTGGTCGGGGCCGAGTTCATCGCGATGCTGCTGGTGATCGTTTACGTCGGCGCGGTCGCGGTGCTGTTCCTGTTCGTCGTGATGATGCTCGACATCGATTTCGCGACCTTGCGCACCGGCTTCACCCGCAACCTGCCGTTCGGGATCATCATCGCCTTGGTGCTGCTGTTCGAGATCGTGATCGCGGTCGGCGCGTGGGAAGCGGGCCCGGCGATCAGCGGGCGACACGTCGCGGAAGGCGCGCAGCCCAACATCGTCGCGCTCGGACAGTTGCTCTACAGCCGCTACCTGTTCCCGTTTGAGATCGCCGGGCTGATCCTGCTGGTGGCGATGGTCGGCGCGATCGTCCTGACCCACCGCCAGCGGCGCGACCGCCGGCCGCAGCGCGCGTCGAAGCAGATCCGCCGCCGTCCCCAGGATGCGGTGAAGCTGACGCAACCGGGCGTGGGCGAGGGGGTGAAGCTGTGATTTCCCTCGCGCATTACCTGACGGTCGCCGCGATCCTGTTCACGATCGGCGTGCTCGGCATCTTCCTCAACCGCCGCAACGTGATCCTGATGCTGATGGCGATCGAGCTGATCCTGCTCGCCGTGAACATCAACCTCGTCGCCTTCTCCGCCTATCTCGGCGACCTCACCGGCCAGGTGTTCGCGATGTTCGTGCTGACCGTCGCGGCGGCCGAGGCCGCGATCGGCCTTGCGATCCTCGTCATCTTCTTCCGCCGCCGCGGCTCGATCGCGGTCGACGACGTCAATCGGATGCACGGCTGATGGTCGCTCTCACTCGCTCCCCGGCGAAGGCCGGGGCCCAGGCGGCGCTACCGCGCCGTTTCTTTCATCGGAACTGGACCCCGGCCTGCGCCGGGGTACGGGTCGCCTGATGCACCCGCTGGTCCTCATCGTGTTCCTGCCGTTGCTCGCGGCGATCGTCGCGGGGCTCGGCGGTCCGTGGATCGGCAGGACCGCCGCCAAGGTCCTCACCACCGCGTCATTGTTCATCGGAGCGATCCTCAGCTGGCCGATTTTCCTGCAATATGTCGCGGGCGACGCGGCGCCGATGGTCGTCCCGGTGCTGACCTGGATCCACTCGGGAACGATGACGGTCGACTGGGCGCTGCGGCTCGACGCGCTGACCGCGGTGATGCTGGTCGTCGTCACCACCGTCAGCTCGCTCGTCCACCTCTACAGCTGGGGATATATG